>CAZLRN010000058.1:1541-15406 GCA_964561715.1 uncultured Spirochaetales bacterium | reverse complement strand
AATTACTTCGCAAAATCTTGTTGAAAAAACAAGATTTTGCTCCATAATTGCATAGGCTTATGGAAGATGAAGAGACGAATGGGTTTCTCAAGAGCCTTGGATTTCCCGAGCTGAGAGAGCACTCATCATTTAATCACTTCGATTTTACCCGCCCCTCGAGAAGAATTCTTGTCATAGGACCTATGGGCTCGGGAAAGACCGAGTACTCGTCTCGAGTCTGGAGGGATTCCCTTGTCGTGCGGAAAAAGTCCGAGAGTGTCATGAGTCATACCAGGACCGGGCAGGCCGATCGGAGGAGGGTCTTTTTCATCCGATCCACTCTGGATAGGGATCGTTTTCCCGAGTACCCCGAGGATGCTCTTCCCTTTAGGGGGGGTTATGAGAAGTGTGGAGAGTGCATAGCGGATATACGCACATCCTTCGATCTCGAGGAGCTCTTCGAACAACACCCGGAGATTGGCACCTGGATTATTGACGAAGCTGCATTCTATGAAGAGAGAATAGCCTATGTCGTGCAGCGAGAGTCCCAGCGGAGAGGCCTTATTTTTATCTTTCCCACTCTGATTCTCAACTTCCGGAGGGAGATATTCAATTCAACCGCCAGATTGCTTCTGGAGATGGCCACTGATGTCTTTCCGTTAACCGCATACTGCGAGCATCCCGAATGCGTGACTGACGCCTTTTACACCTATCGCTATTATCTGGTCGAAGGGGAGGAGTGTCCGGCCCTTTACTTCGATCCGCTCATCATTGTTGGTGGGGATCGGGAGAAGACCGATCCAAGAGAACCGAACTACTGCTCCCGCTGCGACGACCATCACTATCTCCCGGGCAAGGAATACACCTATCTGATTCTGAAGCCTTTGGGAGAGGCCGCAGCTCGCTCTGACCCGAAACCTCTTGTCGAAGAGCTGGAGCATCTTCGAGGCAAGATTGAGTCATCTCGGCTGTATCGGCATATCTCTGATAAATTCGATGAAGCGGATCAGCGCGAGATGTCCATGAGTTCTCTTCGCGTTCCTTGCATCGCGGAGAAGGCGCTGATTTTCCTCTATGCCGAGGAGAACCTCCTGACCAAATTGCAGCTGGAACGGATCGTCAGCGATCTCGAGCTGGACCGGGTTTATATCGAAAGACGTTTGGCAGACAACGGCCGTACTCTGGACTGAAGCGCTCGAATTTTCCAACGCCTTATCATTTGTATGCTTGACGAGGCGAATTCTCCCGTCTATTGTAAGAGTACTATCATGAGGAGGTTAGAGATGCTCAAGAAAGTACTGCTAATAGGAGTTATTCTGCTGATGCTGACCGGGATGGCCTTTGCAGGGGGGAAAGCAGAGGCTCCACTCGGGACAGAAGAGAATCCCATCATCTGGTCATTTGTCCCCTCGGGTGAAATGGAGAGGGTGGCGGCAGGTGCTCAGTCCGTCGCGGATCTGCTTCACGATCACACGGGCTTGTTCTTCAAAACCAATGTGGCTACAGAGTATGCGGGCGTTATCGAGGCATTGGCCAGCAAACCGCCGGAGGCCCACATGGCTTCTCTGGCTACCTTTGCCTACGTACTAGCAGCCGAGAAAGGCGCCGCCGAAGCAGCTATGGTATCCGTCCGATTCGGAAGCCCCACTTACAACGGGCAGATTATCGCCGGAGTCAACAGCGGAGTCAACAGCGTCAAGGATCTCAAGGGCAAAACCTTCGCGCGGCCCGATCCCCTCTCCACCAGTGGATGGATCATTCCCATGCTGACCATGCGAGCCGCAGGCGTCAATCCCGATAAGGATCTCAAAGAGGTTGTTGATGCGGGAAGCCACGACTCCGTCGCCGCTGCGGTCTACAATGGCGAGGTGGATGCGGGGGCGACCTACGTCGATGCCCGGACCAGAATCGAGAAGGATCATCCCGATGTGATGGAAAAGGTCAAAGTAATCGCGCTCACGGAGGATATTCCCAATGATGGCGTCCAGTTCCATCCCTCGATTCCAAAGGATATTCGCGACAAAATTGTTAAGGCGCTGCTTTACATTTCATCCACCGAAGAGGGGCAGGCAGCTCTCAAGACGGCCTACCAGTGGACTGACCTGGAGGTGCACGATGACAGTTTTTATGATCCCTTCAGACAGGTTCTTCAGGCCGCAGGAATGAATGTCCAAGAGTTGATGAAGTAAAAATCGCCAACAGATTGACCTGCAGTTTCGAAGCCAGCGCTTCGGGTGGGCGCGGTGCGGCGTTCCGGCTGAGCCCGCACCGCTGCTTCGCAGCGGTCCGCCGAAGCGGTGGTCTTTTACAGACAGAGAGGTCCCTCTGCGGAAGAGCAATAATCGCAGGGGGGCCTAGCTTTTAATAAGAACAATGTTTGAAGTCAAAAACCTGACAAAAGTCTATGACGACGGCACGGTCGCCCTTAGAGACGTGAGCTTCGAGGTCGAACCGGGAGAGTTTCTAGTGATCATCGGCTTGTCCGGATCCGGGAAATCAACCCTTCTCAGGTGCATAAACCGTCTCATCGATCCCACTGAGGGAACCATAATCTGGGACAACGAAGATATAACGGCATTGGAGCAGGATCAGCTCCGCCACATCCGCCGCAAGATTGGAATGATCTTTCAGCACTTCAATCTCGTTAGGCGATCTTCGGTATTCACGAATGTTCTCTCCGGCAGGCTGGGTTACGTGAATCCCTTTTCTAGCCTTCTGCACCGCTTCCCGTCTGCGGACAGGAAGATGGCGATGGAGGCTCTCGAAAGGGTCGGCATTGCGGATCAGGCTCGCAAGAGGGCTGATGAGTTGAGCGGGGGTCAACAGCAGCGGGTGGGAATCGCGCGGGCTTTGATGCAGCAACCCAAGATGATTCTCGCGGACGAACCCGTGGCCAGTCTCGATCCTGTGCTGGCTCATTCGATACTGGGGTATCTTGAGAAGCTCAACAAGGAGGAAGGCATTACGATTCTGTGCAGCCTTCACTATCTGGACCTCGTTCAGCGATACGCCACCCGGGTGATCGGTCTGAGAGACGGGCGGATCGTCTACCGGGGCTCTCGGGAGGAGATACGCCGTATGACCGACGAGGAGTTCAAGGAGATATACGGAGAAGAAGCAGTACGGGTTAGTGTGGGCAAATCGGAGGAATCGTTGTCGTGACGGATTTAGCCAATAACCAGAATCGGGAGAGACGTAGCTGGATCCCCGCACCGGTTGCAGGTATCGCTTCTCTCATTATTCCCGGTTTGGGGCAGCTACTCTCCCGCCAGGTCCAGCGGGGTCTGCTCCTGTTGGGATCTTTTGTAACGATCATTCTGATACTGGGATGGCGTATCACTCTGCTTGCCCACCGGGAGCCGACAGCCTGGGCCATGTTCGCTAAAGCTATGGCGAGACGTCCCTTCTTTATCGGTCTTGTCCTGCTTTGCACGGCGATCCTATGGTTGTGGATTGCTCTAGACGCCTATAGGGGCGCTTATTCGAGGGGGCAACTTCGGGGCCGCGTAGGGCTCTTTGTTCTCATCATTTTCACATTCTTCGCTCTTGGATGGCAGATCAGCGAAATCAATCCTGTCAAAATGATCGCCGAGCTTCCTGATGCATGGCCTCCCCTCTCTCGCGTACTCTGGCCGTGGGCAGCCGCTGTGACCAGAGAGACCCAGGAGGTGAGCGCAGCTGCAGAGATTCTGGTGCCCTGCGACGAAAATCCACCGCCTCCTCCATTGGAGGAACCAAACAAACCGTACCTTCTTTCTACTCCGACATGTGGAGAGCTGACTCAGAGGGATGCCAACAACCGTGATATACGCGGCACGACCCTCAATCTGAAGGGATCGAGGTTCACCCCCAACACCGAGGCGGAAATCTGGTGGATGGATCCCATCGGGAATGAATTCCAAATCCGGCAACAAGGGAAGTATGTAACGGTTATGACCGACGATCGGGGCAGCTTCGAGATCGATGCCGTCATGCCCTATAGACTCATGCCGCCGAGCATGAGGGGACGCCAGATTCACAGAGTCGTGGCCAAGCAGATTTCCCCGGTCGGAGGATTGAAACCCAGCGAGCCTTTGCTCCTGTGCATTGGAAGAATGGTGGAAACCATTTTCATGGGCATGATGGCAACCATTTTTGGCATCATCTTATCCATCCCTGTGAGTTTTCTTGCCGCCCGGAATCTCATGTCGGGATCACCCGTCACATTGGCTATCTACTATCTCACTCGAACGGTATTAAACATCATTCGCTCCATCGAGCCCCTGATTTGGGCGCTGATCGCGGTGGTTTGGGTAGGCCTCGGACCCTTTGCAGGAATCGTGGCTCTGACCGTTCACTCCATTGCCGCGTTGGGCAAGCTTTACTCCGAAGCTATTGAGAACATCGATCGAGGGCCCATTGAAGCCATTCAGGCGACCGGTGCAACCCGGCTTCAGACTATCATGTACGCAGTCGTTCCTCAGATGATTGCTCCCTTTGTTTCCTTCTCCATTTACAGGTGGGATATTAACGTTCGCATGTCAACCGTCATTGGATTGGTCGGAGGTGGGGGAATTGGATTTCTGCTGGTCCAGTACATACGGCTGCTGGACTACAGGTCCGCTGGCATCGCGGTCTGGTTTATTGCCGTGACGGTGGCCGTGCTCGACTATGTGAGCTCTGAAATCAGACAGCGTTTCATTTGATCGAGATTCGGGGATGACCGATTGATCGAAAAAATCATAAAGAGAGATGGAAGAATTGTTCCGTTTAATCGCGATAAAATCACCCTGGCCATTCTTTCCGCTGCCATAGCGGTAGGAGGGAGGGACCGAAAAACCGCCGAAAGGGTGACCGACGACGTGATCGAGCACCTCGAGCGGCGGAGTGAGAAAGGTACCTACCCTTCGGTAGAAGAGGTTCAGGATCTCGTGGAAAAGTCTCTCATAGAGAGAGGGCACGCAAAAACCGCCAAGGCCTATATCATCTATCGTTACGAGCACACCCTCAAACGAGCTGGAAAGGACTCGTTGACCTACAGTTCCGACAACATTCCCTATAGAAAGCTCTGGCAGGCTCTCGTTTGGGCTGCGGACAACGGCTGTTACACTCTCGAGCAGCTAAGCCGGATCGTCGAGAGCGGCAGATATCCGGAGCTGGTGGAATCATCGGAGCAGTTTTATGAGGATGAGCTGAATCAGACCAATCGCGCGATTATGGAGCGGATCGATGATTTACGCATTATCATCGTTTCGGGTCCCTCCTCTTCGGGCAAAACGACAACAACCATTAAAATCGAAGAGAGGCTCAAACAAAAGGGTTACTCCCTTGTTGCCCTCAATGTCGACAACTACTACTACGATTTAGCCTCCCATCCCAAGGACCCATCGGGGGATTACGATTACGAGACACCCCAGGCGATCGACCTTGGGCTGGTGAATCAGCATCTGAAAGAACTCCTGGATGGCAAGACCATTGCGGTTCCCTTTTACAACTTCAAGACCGGAAACAGAGAGGGTATCTCGAGGGAGCTTTCCGTTGGAAAAAAACAGATCGTCCTGATCGATTCGCTTCACGGAATGTTCGAAAAGATGACGCAGGGCATTGCAGCAGAAAAAAAGTTCAAGCTCTACATAGAGACCCTTCCGCAGATCAAGGGAAAAGACAACCGTTTCATACGCTGGGCCGATGTGAGGATGCTGAGAAGAATGGTGAGGGATATGCAGTTTCGAAACTACAATCCGGGGCAAACCATCGCTCATTGGCATTACGTCAGGAGAAGCGAGCTGAGGTATATCGTCGCACGCTTAAAACAGGCCCATCGCGTGATCAACAGCTATATCGCCTATGAGTTGCCGCTGATGAAGAATCGGCTCGGAGACTTGTTTCCAGGATTCATCGAACAGTTCCGAGACGACCCGGAGAGAGAAGATGCCTATGAACGTGCCATAAGGGTTAACGAGATATTTAGTCAAATTCCCTCCTGGCAAGATGAGAGCGTGGTGCCGAAGTACTCGCTTTTGAGAGAGTTTCTCGGAGGAAGCGGCTATTCCTATTAAGTTTCTGCGCCTTCGGCGCCGGGGTAACGTTCGCCTGCTTTGCATTTGAGTCTTAACATATTGACGTCAAAAAAAAATGCAGATACCATCAAACAAACCGATTGAGGGAGGATGAGGAAATGCAAAAGCACACGAAGCAAGTTATCATTCTGATCACAGTCATTTCCCTGCTGCTATCAGCCGGCCTCGCCTTTGGCGGAGCCAAGCCTGAGACAGCGGGCAAGAAGATGATCGTCGCTATGGCAACCGACGTTGGCGGACTGGGTGACAAGTCCTTCAACGACGGCTCCTATGCGGGTCTCCAGAAGGCGGCTGATGAGTTTGGCCTGGAGGCACGTGTCGTCGAATCGAAGCAGCAAACCGACTACATTCCCAATCTCAGCGGCCTGGCCGAAGACGGTGCGAAAATCGTCTTCGCCGTAGGATTCCTTATGGCCGAGGCTATAGTTGAAGCGGCTGAAAACTACCCCGATACATACTTCGCTGGGATCGACATCTGGCTCGATCCAGATAAAGCTCCAAAAAATGCGCTTGGGCTTCTCTTCAAAGAGCAGGAATCGGGTTATCTGGCCGGTGTTGTGGCTGGTCTTTTGACAAAGGAATATGCCAGCGCCTCTCCGAAGCTCAACGATAAGAATGTCGTAGGAGCTGTTCTGGGCATGGATATCCCTCCCGTAGAGAGGTTTCAGGCCGGTTACTACGCGGGTGTCAAGTCCGTCAATCCCGACTGCCAGGTGCTTTCAGTTGTCTCGGGGTCATTCAACGATCAGGCAAAGGGCAAGGAAGCTACCCTCGCCCTGATCGAGCAGGGCGCCGATATAGTCTTCCAGATTGCAGGCCTCACCGGTGTCGGTGTGATCAACGCGGCAAAGGAAAAGGGCATTCTGGCAATAGGGGTCGATGTGGATCAGAGCGGCCTCGCGCCTGATACGGTGATCACCTCCGCGGTCAAAGGCGTCACTCAGGCCTCTTATCTCACGGTCAAGAGTGTTGTGGATGGCGAGTTCGAAGGCGGTAAGGACTTTGTCTTCGGAATCAACGAGGACTCCACAGGAATCGCACCCTATCATAATTTCGATTCCATCATTCCTCAGCCGGTCAAGGATGCCGTGAACAAGGCGATCGAAGACATGAAGGCCGGCAAGATAAAGGTTCCCGCCACCCGTGCGGAAGCAGGCTACAAGGGTTGATTTGGTCTTCTGCGAATCACGATCACTGGAGGGCTGTCTCATCTCGATGGGACAGCCCTTTTTCCGTTAGAGAAGAAACGGCATCAATTAAAAGGGAGCTTAAATGTCCAGTTTGCTGTCTATACTCAACGAGGACCTGATCGTTGCTACGATTAGGCTCTCGACTCCCATCACTCTGGCGGCCGTCGGAGCCACGATCTGCGAACGAACGGGCATAGTCAACATTGCAATGGAAGGTCTCATGATAATGGGGGCCTTTTTTTCTGCGCTTTTTGCCTATACGACGGGGAATCCTTGGATTGGATTGATGGCCGGCCTGATATTTGGCGGGGTCTTCTCTCTGCTTCATGCCTTCGCAACGGTGACGCTGCACATCGATCATGTGGTATCCGGCGCGGTTCTCAACATCCTCTCCTTCGGGATCACACGCTATCTTCTCATTTTATCATTTGGGCATCCAGGAACCAGCGAGCAGGTTCCTGATTACCTTGGAAACTACGAGTTTACTATCCCAGTCCTTTCAAAGATCCCGATAATCGGAAAGGCGCTCTTCGCTCAGACTCCCATTGTCTATATGTCCTTTATCATCGTTATATGGTTCTCCTTTTTTCTCTATCGCACGAAGACCGGGCTGCACATGAGGGCCTCAGGCGAGCATCCGCTGGCTCTCGAAACTCTGGGAGTGTCGGTTTACAAGATGCGTTACGGAGGAATTCTCATCTCCGGGCTGACCTCGGGGCTTGGGGGAGCCTATCTGGCGATCGAGAACAGCACCGCCTTCACAGAGGGCATGACAAACGGCAGGGGATTTATCGCCCTGGCGGCCAACATATCGGGAGGTTGGAATCCCATCGGATCCTTCTTGGCGTCTCTCTTTTTTGGTTTTGCCGATGCCCTTCAGTACCGCCTACAGGCCATCAGCCACTCAATCCGGTGGCTGGCAGATGTTCCCTCCGAGATCTTCATCATGTTTCCCTATGTGGCGACGGTTGTCGTGGTTGCCGGACTGGTCAGGCGATCGAGGCCTCCCAAGGCTATCGGATTGGACTTCATCATAGAAGAGGAAAGGATGTAGGGATGGCTTTGGAGACAGCACGGAGATCAGAGAATCAGCTCATCCTCGAGATGAAGCATATTGTAAAGGAGTTTCCCAGGGTTCTGGCCAACGATGATATCAGCATCTACCTCAAGGAGGGAGAGATCCTGGGCCTGCTAGGCGAAAACGGGGCGGGAAAATCAACCCTCATGAACGTGCTTTACGGCCTCTACTCCCCGTCATCTGGACAGGTTCTGTTGAATGGAAAGGAGGTAAGCTTCCAGTCTCCCAAGGAAGCCATAAGAATGGGACTGGGAATGGTACACCAGCACTTCATGCTCGTAGAGGACCTGACGGTAACCGAGAACATCATTTTGGGCATAGAGCCTGGCAGGGTTGGAGTCATCGATTACAGAGCCGCTCGGGAGGGAGTCGTCGAGCTTTCAGAGAAGTACCATTTGGCTATCAATCCCGAAGCGAAGATAGCCTCTCTTTCTGTAGGTCTGCAGCAGAGAGTCGAGATACTCAAAGCACTCTACCGAGATGCCAGGATTCTCATTCTGGATGAGCCCACGGCTGTGCTGACGCCTCAAGAGGTGGAGGAACTCTTCGACGTTATCCGAGAGCTGAGAAATTCCGGAGTATCGATAATTATCATCACCCACAAGCTGGAAGAGATCATGGGCATTGCCGAGCGGGTTTATATCTTGAGGAGAGGTCGTCTCGTGGGTGAGAAGAGAACCGATGAGGTGACAAAGGAAGAGCTGGCCAATCTCATGGTAGGAAGAGATGTCGTCTTGACCGTTCACAAAAAGGAGAAAGAGATTGCGTTGGATCCCGTTTTTGAGATAGAGAACTTAAGCATCGAGAGCGAGAGAGGAATCGATGTGGTCTCTAACCTCTCTCTGAACGTAAAACCCGGAGAAATCGTCGGTATTGCGGGGGTGGACGGGAACGGGCAGACGGAGTTGGCCGAAAGCATCATGGGATTGAGAAGGATCAAAAACGGGAAACTCCTCTTCAAAGGAAAGGATATCACTGCCCTAACCACAAAACAGCGCATTAATCAGAAATTTTCCAACGTGCCAGCGGACAGGCAGAGGTTCGGGCTGGTGATGGACATGAAGGTTTCCGAAAACTGCATCATTGGCCAGCACGACAGGTATCCTTTTGCCCGGGGGATCAACCTAAACCTCTCCACGATCACTGAGTACGCGGAGAGGCTCGTTGGGGAGTTCGATATCCGCACTCCTTCGGTAGGAATACCCGTGTCCAACCTCTCGGGCGGGAATCAGCAGAAAGTCATTCTAGCGCGGGAGTTCTCACGAAAGCCCGAATTCTTGCTCGTCTCGCAGCCCACCCGGGGGCTCGATGTGGGGGCGATCGAGTATATACACACCCAGATACTGAACATGCGGGATCTGAATGTGGCGATCCTTTTAATCTCTCTCGAATTGGAGGAGATCTTCTCTCTCTCCGATCGAATTCTGGTGCTCTACGAAGGTGAGATTATCAGAGAGTTCAAAGCAGAGCAGACGGATGAGCGAGAGGTGGGCTTCTATATGACCGGCGGAAAGGGCGGGAGTGATGCATATGCGGATACAACAGCTTAAGGGAGTGATCCTGACACTGGCTGGCGCTCTTGCGGCGGCGGGAATGGTTCTCTACATTGCCTCATACTTCTATGGCATCCTGCTGATACTTGGAGCGGTGGCCCTGGTCATCGTTTTCAGGGCGCTTACTCTGGATCGCGAAACCTTCAGTGACGAGGTGAGGCGATTTGGGAGAAACCTTATTGTTCCTGTGGTCGGGATATTCATAGCCATCCTTATCGGTGCTCTGATTATGGCCTTTACGGGTTACGATCCTTTAGCAGCCTACAGGGCGCTTTTTTATGGAGGATTTGTCAAGAACTGGCACGTCTCCCTTTTGAACGCAAGCCCCCTGATCTTTACCGGGCTTTCGGTAGCCTTTGCCTTCAAGGCGGGTCTCTTCAACATCGGTGCCGAAGGCCAGTACTACATTGGAGCCATGGTCGCGGCGTTTCTGGGCATCTACTTCAAACTTCCGCCGGTTATCTCTATCGTTTTGATTTTTCTTATCTCTGGACTCGTGGCTTGCCTTTACAATTTTATACCGGCTCTACTGAAGGTAAAGACAGGAGCCCACGAGGTTATAACAACCATGATGTTTGCCCATATGGCCCGCTTCGCCTCGTCGATCTTTATACGCGGGATGGGAGGCGATCCCGATACTTCGACTCATCCTTATGTAACGGATCCGATTAGCGAGACGAATTGGCTACCCCTCTTTAAATCCTTTCTCCCACAGGCCAACTACAGACTGCACGTCGGAATGCTCATTGGGATTGCTATGGCTCTCTTTGTCTACTATATTCTCTACTACACCAAGTTTGGTTTCGAGATTCGGGCGGTAGGCCAGAATCCCCTTGCAGCCAAGTCTCAGGGAATCTCGGCATCCAAGAACATCTTTCGAGCATTGCTCTTTGCGGGGTTTCTGTCCGGTTTGGCCGGATTCAATCAAGTTACCGGCTTGGATCATAAGCTCTTCGAGAACCTCAGCGCGGGATACGGGTGGAATGGAATCTCGGTCGCCCTGCTGGCTTCGAACCATCCAATAGGCGTCGTCTTTACATCGATTCTCTGGGGGGCTCTTGATGCTGGGGGACAGTATATGGCAAGGACCGTTCAAACCCCTAACTCCATTGTGGAGATCATAAAAGGTATCATTCTCTTCCTGGTGGTGGCTCGGTACATCTACGCCTATATTGGCAATCGATTGCGGAGGGGACGTCAAGCGCGCCTACAGAGCGTGGGAGTTTGAGGAGCGGATCATGAGAAGAACGTCCATTGCGGATGCTGTGAGGGAAGGGCGCATTCTGGTTTCCGATGGGGCCTGGGGGACTTTGCTTCAGCAGATGGGTCTTGGTCCGGGAGAGTGTCCGGAGCTGTGGAATCTCGAACATCCCGAGCAGATCCGTGGGATCGCAGAGCGCTACGTCCAGGCTGGAGCCGATATGGTCGAAACCAATAGCTTTGGAGGAAGCTCGATTAAGTTGCAGCATTATGGTCTTGCAGGGCGCGTGGAGGAGATCAACAAAACGGCCTCAGAGCTCTCGCGATCAGGGGCTGGGGATGAGAGGTGGGTTATCGCGTCGGTCGGACCTACAGGCAAGATGCTGCTGATGGGTGAAGTCACTAAAGAGGAGCTTTACGAATCCTTTAGGCAACAGGCTAAAGCCCTGGAAGGGGGGGGAGCCGATGCGATCTGCATCGAAACGATGAGTGACATCGATGAAGCCGTGCTGGCAATAAGGGCGGCGAGAGAAAATACGAACTGTGAGATTATCTGCACCTTCACTTTTGACCGAACCGCTGCCGGGAGCTATAGAACCATGATGGGTGTCTCCCCTGTCGACGCGGCCAGATCGTCGCTGGAAGCGGGGGCACACATAGTCGGCACCAACTGCGGCAACGGTTTTGCCGGGATGATCGAAATTGTCGCCGAAATGCGTGCGGCATCCGTGAGGGCTCCCATCCTCGTGCACGCCAATGCGGGGATGCCTCAAAACATAAAAGGGGAGATCGTGTTTCCCGAGACTCCGGATCAGATGGCCAATCTCGTTCCCCAGCTGATCGAAGCCGGAGCCAATGTTATCGGAGGGTGTTGCGGCACAACCCCGGATCACATCAGGGCTATTCGTCAAGCTGTGGATCGACTCTCCTGATCACGACAGGCCCCCGATCCGGAAAGACGTCGAAAAGCAAGAAATCCTTCTCCATCATCTGACTCCACATGATCTGGCCATTCTGCCTGACCTCGGCTCCTTTCCAGGGTTTCGAAAGCTTGAGTTTAACGGTTAAAGCCTGATCAAAAATCTCGTCATCCAGACCGTCCGTGAGAGATAAGGTAATCGAGTTGTTCCCATCCCTGATGAGCCTGATAACCGCTTGCTGTCTTTCGAGAATGTAGCGTGAGACTCGGCCGTATGGAGCAATCCAGCGATCTTGATCTACAGCATAGTCCAAGAGGCTTTTAAAGGATTCAAAGGGGAGAGGTTGCCAGCCCAGGAATTCGCGCTCGATCATACCATCGTCGATACCGTGGAGATTGATGACGGCCCATCCGCTCTTGTCTTCGATATGACTGGCGGCGATCGACCATATGTCGAAGTGATCCGAGCTCAGGATTCCCATGGCGTTGATCTGATAGACATCGTAAGGGTTGGGGGTCACGACACCGCCGTTTTTGAGCGTATACCTCCAGGGATCAGGACCCCCCGCGCGCGCCGAGATGTAGTACCTTCGCGCTATGTTTCGGGTTGCAGCGTCGGATTTCCAGTAGGGCCAGCTGAGGCTTACGCATCTTCGAGAGCGGATTTCCCGATCGATCCTCGAACGTGACCCTTGCAGCTGGTCTTCGACAAATTCCCCGTTGCCGTAGAGCAGGGCGTGAGATTTGCTATGGCTGCCTATTTCATGCTCCGATACCGCCATCTCCCGGGCCTGATCCCATGAGAAGAGGACGCGACAAGCCTCTGAATCCTCCCAGTATCCCTCCTCTATCGCATCGGTCACAATAAAAAAGGTCGCCTTTATACCTCTCTTCTCGAGCTCCGGATAGGCCAGAAGGTACTGATCAAGAGTGCCGTCATCGAAGGTGAGTGAGACAGCCATGGATTTGAAACGAAACCAGGCCGCAATGCCGTAATCCATTTTCTTGAAGTGGTACGAATCGAGAGAGGCGGGTTCGATCCTGCGAAGCGCCGGAGGCTCGAGAGATTCACTCAAAAACCGATCTCTCGCGAGATCCCCCGATCTGAATCCGGCGCACTGAAGGAGGACGAGTAGCGTGAGTACCCCCGCACCCAGAAGAGCCGACAAGTTCGGAGCTTTTGTGAGCATTACTTTACGATTCGGGAGATACTCTTGAATTCCTTAGAGTCCGCGCTTTCACAGAGCTCGAAGAGAAGAGACTCGTAGGTAGCTGTTCGAATTCCTTCAAGGGCGAGCCTTTTCAATGCGACCTTTTTATCGTTGAGCCTTCGTGATGAGGTGCAGTCCTCGACGACCACTGGCACATAGCCTGCTTCCTGAAGGTCCAGAGCCGTTTGAAGCACGCACACATGTGCTTCGATACCGAAGAGCACGACGAATTTGGGCTGTCGGCTTTGCAGCTCTTCCATAAACGGTGCAGAGCCGCAGCAGCTGAAGGCAACTTTTTCAATCGGCCCTGAGACGGGGGAGGGTCCGGCATCAGACGCCTCGGTTGCTGTGAATAGGGCTTCCTTCACCGATTCGATTGTCTCTCCTAGTCCCCGTGTGTACTGTTGGGTGAAGAGGATCGGCACCTCGAGGACTCTCAGCCCCTGGATCAGCTTGATCGAGCTCTTCTCGAGCTGATCCTTCTCCAACATATGGGGAAAGAGCCTCTCCTGGATGTCAATCATGATGGAAACGCTTTCCGGCCGGCTGATGCGCATAACGTAGGATAGAGTAGTCAGGCTGGTCCGTCAAGATTGCTCTGATGAAGCCTCTTCATTTATAATGAAGCCTCTTCATTTATAATGAAGCCTCTTCATTTATAATGAAGCCTCTTCAT
>CAZLRN010000058.1:0-1441 GCA_964561715.1 uncultured Spirochaetales bacterium | reverse complement strand
TATAGCTGTCGATACGCTTCTCGAGTTCGTTCAGCCTGTTTGTCAGGGTCCTGATGGTTCTCTGTATTCGCTGCTTTTCGGCTAGGAGAGCGTAAAGGGGCGTCAGCGGTTTGTTAGTGGTCATAAACCGGGTCTTGACCATTTCCTGACTCTGACCGGCGAGCAAAGCCTCTTCAGCCTGACGGCGTGTCTCATCGTTTTTAATCCGCGTCAAGGTGCGCATGTTTTCGAATCCGATTTCGGGCTTCATGTCGAAGAGGTGAGTCTTAATGATTGTGCTTGCCGAAGTCCTGGGGAGGCAGAGCACCCGATCGAGATAATCCCCGAAGTTGGCATGATGCTTTTCGCACAGGGTTTGAGCCTCAAGGAGGAGACGTCCCAGGGTTTTCATGAGGTTCCCGTTGACCTTGAGGACCTCCTCTTTGATCCTTCTGGTTAGGCTTTCGAACTCCGGGATGCGCTCAAAGGGACTGATGTAGATGCCCTGTTCTTCTGCCTTTATCAACAGGGTATGGAAGAGGTTCCAAAAATGTGTGGTGTGACTCCGGGTCGAAACAGGCACCGGGGATTCGGTGTATTGGATGTGGTGGGCATACTCGTGGATCGCCGTGTAGATGAGCTCGTTGTCGCTTTCGAAGTTTTTCGTGTGAAGGATGAGCTCGCGGCTTTCGGGTTTATAGAGACCATCGACCCGTTTGCTCGCCTTGCCTGAATAAATAAGCGTGAAGTCCTGTACGCTTTCGCGCAGCTTCAGGAGGTAATCCTTGACGGTCTGTCGGTTCAGAGTATATCCAGGCATCTTGCAAAGGTCCTAGAAGGGGACGGGATACGACCGGAGAGGGAATCAATCCAGATTTGAATGCTGGATTGTCCCTCTCCGATCCGGCGCGGAGTGTTGCCACGCCGGAGTTTTCAGCTTTTCGGCTTATCGGCCCTCAGAGTTGTACAGATAGTTAAAGTACTGCGCGTCTGTGGTGAGGGTCTTTCTGAATTTGGGCAAAAGCTTCTTGTAGGACTCGAGGCTTCTCCACAACTGGAAGAAGCTCCGGTTACGGCCGTAGGCGCCGGCGTAGATCTGCGTGGCTTCCGCATCCGCCGTTCCCTTGATGCCCTCGCCCTCATTGTAGGCTTCGGAGAGAATAGCCTTCTGATCCTGGTCCAGCTTGCCGAGGATGTTGTCCTTCTCCCCCCTGCCTGTGGAGCGGATCTTTTCTGCCTGCTGGTTTCTCTCCTGGATCATTCGCTTGTAGACACTCTCGGTGAGGTCTTTTGAGTACTTGATCTGCCTGACAACGATGTCGATCAGCTCTATCCCGTACTGATTCCGTGTGAGGTTACCTTCCGTGTCCTCCATCGCCGCACGGGCTATCGTAATCATTTCCTTTGATAGAGCCTCCCTTCCCTTCGTTATTCGGTAGGAGTTGGCCTCCTCCATAAGCGT
>CAZLRN010000057.1:0-15423 GCA_964561715.1 uncultured Spirochaetales bacterium | reverse complement strand
CAATGGCCATAAGCTCCAGAGAGCTGTGACCGCTCACAAACGAGAAGAAGCTTTCACCGTATCCGATCAGGATCAGATGACCACCCACTGCACCAAGATAAATTCCGTTATAGAGAACCACCAAAATGCTGCCGATGCCAAAGATGATGCCGCCGGCAAAGATCCTGAAGGCGATTCCGATGTTGTTGAGTATATAGAAGCCGAACATCGCGAGCCGCGATTCCTGGTTTGGGGGCTTGAGGAAATGATCCGATTCGGGATTGTACATGGCCTCGAACTGGCGGACCTGGCCCACATCGACAATCGAGTAGACAAGGACTGGTTGATCCTGCACGACAAAGCCCACAAGCCCCATGGAGCCGAAGAGCAGCACGATGGCAATCAGGATAGCTCTGTATTCTCTCCTCACGGCAGCTGGAAAGTGAAAGCGAATCATGAGTCCTGCGCCCGCCAGGGAAAAACGTCTCAGTCGATAGAGATGCTGATGCCCCCGGAGAGCCAGGCGGTTGAGGCGATCGACCAGCGAAGCGTCGAAGTGCCGGTCCCGGGCGATGGCCAGGTCATGGCAGAGCTGTCTATATAATACCGGAAACGTCTCGGTGCCCTTTTTATTCTTGCGGTCGAGGAGTTTAATGACCTCCTCAGTCTCTTGCCATCTTTGCTCGGCATGTGTTCGAAAAGCCTCCTGCCTCAATTCGTCCCTCCCCTGATCCAGGCAGCGATATCGCATAGGGACGAAACGGGATCCGTTGCAGCCAGTGGGCGTGAGTCGATATGTGGTGCTGCGATGGCCGCCAGCTCACGAGCTCTAGCCTCTCCCAGAAAGACTGCTCGATCCGCTAAGCTGACCAGTGCTTGGTGCTCGCTGAAATTGATGGAGATCGCCGGCTTGCCGGGACGCTGGGATTTGGCCGACTTCGTCCGCCAGGCTTTGGGCAGGTCGGCGCCGCTTCCGTAGACGACGATGGTACCTGCAGCAAGATCACCTATGCGGCGGAATCCCCGGGTTAGCAGCATCGTTACCAGTCCGACTGGGAAGAAAACTGGAAGACCGTCTACAACCCGAAGAAGATTTCGGATCAGCGAAGAGCCCAGGTCGACGGGAGTGCCGTTTTGTTTAACCACCTGCAGTCCAAAGAACTTCTTCCCTGGAGTAGCTCCATTTGAAAATAACTCGAAGAACACCGGATAGAACCAGTAAAGCAGAAAAAAACCGACATAGAAGAGTCCAAGTCCGGTCTCTCTCAGAAAGGCAGCCCCTATTGCCAGTACGATGACCAGAGCAGAGCGAATCAGTGTATCGATGAGCCAAGCCAGGAGGCGTACGTAGGGACCTGCCGGGTGCAGCTCCAAAACAATGCCCTCCGGAGACTCGACGTGATAGACTGTATCGAAAAACCTCGCTTCCATGCCTGCTTCCGATCAGCCTCCGCTTCCCATTGATGATGCCCAGAATGCAACACCCAGGACGACAGTAGCCACCATGGTAATGACCATTAAGCCCAGTGTTACGATCGCGAGAAATCCCGCCAGCTTCCAGAAGGATTTCTGGTGGCCCAGCGCGTCTTCCATTGCCTTGGTGGTGCCCTCTGTGAGGAGTTGCTTGAGGGAATTGGCGTACCGGTGGAGATGGAGAGTCGCAAACAAGTAGACCACGAGCGCTCCAACATACAAAATTCCAGGCAGAACCAGAAAGGCTACTTGAGTAAAATCTCCTGAGACAAGGATTCCCAGGAGCGCGACAATAGCAACGAGGCCGATCAGTCCGATAGACACAAAGCCCAGAACAGAAAGAAAGCGAACCCAGGGTTTCGTTTGCCGAAGGTTATCGATCATCGTGGTGGTCACGCTCACCCCCACTAGTGAGTGGGCCTCGGTCGGACCCGCCGTTGTTTGGGGAGCCTGATAGGGATTGCTTTCCTCACTCATTGCTGACTCCTTGATCTTAAGCTTTATATGGTCGGCGCAAGTCCTGGCAGTGCCAGGAGGTTACTGGAGATTACGGAATTCTACGCTTCCTGCCAGGTTAGTTCAAGCGTATATCATTGTGCAGGACAGGCTTGGTGGTCCACCGCTCCCACCTGGCTGCTGGCTGTCATTCGGCCGGCTGATTGCTTTCGAGCTCGTCCTTGATGACCATCAGGGCAAGGATCTTGAGCACGTATTGCTTGGTTTCCTCAGGGATGAGATTTTTCTGATAGAGGTACCAGAAATGGCGATCCCTTGCCGGATCCTGGATCTGCTTCAAACCGTAGAGCACTCGCCCGTCTCCGGCGTTGTAAGCCGCCAGTATAAGGCACAGTGAATCGGCACCGAAGATCGCCACGAGGTCGTTGAGATAGGCCGCTGCCGCCCGGCTCGATTTCTCGGGATCGATTCTCTCATCAACCCATTTATCTACGCGAAGTCCGTAGTGTCTGGCCGTTCCTGGCATAAGCTGCCACATGCCTCTGGCGCCAGAGCGGCGGTTTCGGGCGTTGGGATCGTACTTGGACTCCACCCAGGGGATAAACGAGTAATCCGGAGAAATGTTCATTTCTTCCAGGGCTAGTTCAATGATCTCTCTGTATGTATTCCTTCTGAGGAGAACGAGTTCCAGAGTATGGCTGCTTCTAATGCTGCCAATGTGTTTCGAAACAGCCTCGGCAAAGGCCGGGTCGTCGGGTATGTTGGCCAGCCCGTATTCAACCCTGATCTGAGCGAGTTTGTCCTCTATATCGGCCTTTCTGTGTCCGGCGCGAGAGAGTGTTAGAAAGAGGACGAGAAGAATGACGGAAGCGACAACGCTCAAAGCCACCGGCAAATAGGGTGTCCGAAAAGTGTCGCGAAGCAACTGAGGTAGCGCGCTTCGAAATAGTCTGGCCCAGTGGGCTCGTGACCGAAGAAGAACATCCAAGATAGCTCTGGGGGGAGGCGAGCAGAACTGATAAACGATACCTCTAGTCGACAGGGTCACCGTGTCGTTGTCATACAGCTCCAGAGTGCTCTCGATTTTTTCCCCATTTACAAAGGTGCCGTTTGATGAGCTTAGGTCCTCGATGAAGTAGCGGTATCCCTCACGAAAAATTCTGCAATGATGCCTGCTGATGAATCTGTTTTCGACTTTGACATCGTTGTCTTGGCTTCTTCCGATCGTCGTCGAATCCTTGTCCAGAGGAATCTTGTTTCCGGAGGGGAGGGCAATCAGAAAGCTTTTCACGGCTCAATACACGACTACCCATCTTATTATAAGAAAGACCGGATTGTGTCTACCTCTGCTGTAAATGCCTCTCCATTGTTTGGCTTACTTCCCTGTTATAATGATCTATGATTCCGTCAGGTTTGGGAACGGCATTGTTGGCCTGCAGAGTCATGCCAGGAATCGCGATGATGAGACCCGTGCTGATAAATCCCAGTGAAACGAGGGCGGCTTTTCTCGTTGTATCGCTAGATATTTCGACATCTTCGCTTGTCTTGACATCCAGAAGCCGCTCTATCACCAGTCCGCCAACCACCACGAGCAGACCGCCAACGGTCGTCAACACATTGCCTAGAATGTATTTAGTTCTTCTCGATCCGTACGCTTTTCTGTAATCACTGATCTCCGTTTTCAGCTCTGCTGAAAGGTCTTGCTGCGCTTCGATGGATCCGGCGAGTTTTCCGTAATCCGCCATTGTATCGATATATTCGTTTGACTGGAAAAAATAGGATGGCCTCGAATAGGGCGCCCTGTTTATATATGCGATTTTGTTTTCCAAGGTATTCAAGGTCGTTTCGACAAGCTGACCGCAATCGTCATAAAGTTCGCCTAAGCTGGAATAGTTACTTGTCAAAAGGGCAATCTCCTGACCCATATTGGTCTTCGTTTCGAGCATAACAGTTATATCCTCCATATCGCCTGTCAGCTTTAGCGAGACGAGGAGATGTGGAAACTTCATAGGCTCGTCAATTTTTTGTTCTTCCTTTTGCAGCACCTCGTAGCCCTCGTGTCGTTCGAACTGGACTGCAAGCGAGCGAGCGTACTCCTGAACTTCTTCGCTGGTTATTTCGTACTCCTGTCGCTCATCGCCATACAATTTCGACTCGGACCAGTCAATTGACAAGACCAGGGATTTATTTTCCAGGCTGGTTCGGCGCATTCCATGGGCGCTGCAGGGATAGCCGGCGAAAATTGTCGAAAAGCATAGAAGGATTGAAAGAATTGTTTTAAATAAATTGCATTTTATTTTCATGTCTATCTCCGTACATTGCCCCTCCGAAGCCCGGTTAGCTCTAGATTCGTTGTGCAGAGCTAAAGCAACGAGTTCACCTCGCTTCTGCGAGGCACGATCACCTGGCTTACCGATTCGATGGCGGCTGATTCCACATTGATCACCCTGCCGAAGATCACGATGGATTTCTGCATCTCGACGATCGTACCTGTGAGAATGTATTGTGCCGAAAGAAACTGACCCACCCTGATAGCCTCTGTGGTTTCCATCAGATCCGATAGGGCAAGCTCCTGTTCCTTCAGCATAGATTCGATGTTTTCTCTCTCCAGAATTTGAAAGCCGGGAAGGTCGAAAAGCGTCTTTTCAGCGGCGCGATCGATCAATGTGAGGATACCAGCGCTCCGACCATCTGCGAGACTAAAGCCGGAGAGAGCGATATTTCCCGGCTTGCGGGATTGCAGATCCAGAGCGATCTCACGAAAGAGGTTATCCAGGTGGTCTGTGAGATCCCGTTCCGGGCTGACAGGGGCTATCTCCCGATCTTCGACAATCTCGTCGATCTGGGGTGATTCGAGACTCAGATTGCCGCCGAAGATGCGAATATACTTCTCCAGGACGGAGAGCTCTTTCTCAAAGCCTTCATAGTCCAGACGTTCTCGCGCGTTGAGGATCTCCTTTTTGATGTCATTGGTCATGGCGATGAATCCCCTCATCCGTTCTCTGTAAAGCTGTCCGGAGGTTTGAAGCTTCTGCACATCGTAGTATCGTGCTCCGATTCTTTTCAGTGCCTCGGCGCAATGGAGGAGAGTACCTGCTCTTAGAACATTGGCATCTGAGAATCCGTCAACGGGATTCTTGGACGGCAGAAACTCAACGGAAAGCTCTACAGGTTTCAGGCTGCGTACTTCGCCGGTCAGATCTCTATAGACACCAGATAGGTGAGCGATCTTGGCTTGATGCCGGGTTTTTTTCTGCTGTTCCGGAAGTTTTACCTGAATCAGGATTGTTTCGTAGTCACCGCAGTGAACCGCCGGCAGAGAGAAACGTATTCGCTGTCCCTGAATCTCGTGGTCATACCCGTAGGTCTTGACTACCTCGAGATTTCCGGCAAGTTGCAGTTCTAGCTCGAGATCCTTTACTGCCGGAACCACCATACGGCTGAGGCCGCTTCCGAAGGTGTCTTCCATTCGCTCACGATCTGAAATGAACCTCGAGCTTCCCCCGCCCTCTTTAGCGAGATCTCTCATAAGATCGAGATCGAAGTCCTTGCCTAATCCGATGGTCGAAATGCCTATGCCGAGATCCCTGTATGTCTTCGCCATTTCCAGGATACCGGCCGAGTTACCTACCCCGTCAGTGAGAAAAAGCACCCGGTTGACGTATTGCTTTCGAAAGTTAGACATGACCTGCTCGTATCCCAACTGCAGACCGGCAACCAGATTCGTACCCCCACCCGGCCTTATGCTTTGCACGGCGTTCCTGAAAAGCTGGCGAGCTCCTCGCTGTCCTATCCGGGTCGAGGGAAATAATGTCTTTGCCATGCTGTCGAAAACAACGAGGGAGACAAAATCTGTTTCTCTGACCCTGTTAATAAAAATTTCAAAGGACTCCTTGACCCACTCCATTTTGTCTTGGGAGGCCATGGAACCGCTCTTGTCTATAACAAAGGCTAGGTTAAGCGGCGGTAGCTCCTCGAAGTCCATCCTTTTGCCCTGAATACCAATGAGCAGGATCTCATCCTGGCCTTCTGTTGATACCTGTCTGTGACCAGAAAACAGCCAGACACCAAAGGGACCTTCCGGATCAGGGTAATGGAAGTCCACCGACGAGATATACGAGTCTTCATAGATCTCTTCTTCAGGAATGATGATGCCTCTGTTAGCCAAGTAGACACCTCGATATGCTGATGACTCTTCGCTTTTAGCGGCCGCTGCCAATCCGGCGCTGGGAACAACAATCAGGCACAGGACAATTACAAAAAAAGCTGTGAAGCGAACTCTGAAGATAGACTGCTGCATGCTGACACCTCCCTTCATTCAATTACAAAGGGTGTGCCTAACAGAAGATTATGGTAACTTGTTTTATAGAAACAAATTACAGGTGTAGTTGTGGAGCAAAACCCTCATCAATACTTGTAAGAGGTTCAGGGGGAGATATCAGATATATCTTTGTGCTATAGAGAGATGCGTTAAGCTTCTATTTTTTGGCTCGAGACAAAAGTTGACGCCCATGCAGAGGCGCTGAGGCCTTCGGGTAGTCAGCCACAGCGAATCATCCGCTTTGGGTCGCTTGTTTAAAAGCATCCGTGAGAGATTTGAGAAGTTCTCCCGGCAAAGGTAGAAAGACAATAGTGTTCTTGCCTGAGGAGATATCCTTTAGGCTTTGAAGATATCGTAGATACAGACCGGAGGGCTCTTCGGCTAAGGTACGGGCGGCCTGTCGATTTCCTTCGGCCTCCTTGACCACGGCCCGTCTGATCCGCTTCGTCTCCGATTCGCGAATCATGGCCTTTCGCATGGATTCGGGTATCTCGGTTTGCTTCAACATGATTCTGCATATCTCCACTCCCCAGGAGCGGGTTTTGTCATTAGCGATGACTGGGATCTTTTCGCTCAGGCTCTGCTGCTCTGTGAGAAGCTGAGCCAAATCCCATTCGCCTACCGCGTTACGAAAGAAGGCAACGGCAACCAATATCGGCAGGAAGATAAGAAGACGCACGATACGCAGAGGTAGTGACAAGACTCCGGCGGCAGTCAGAACAACGGGAGCAACGAATATTACCAGAATGATGAGCAGGATGATAAAGAGAACAATGCGGCTCGTCATGCTGAGCTCGCTTTCCGTTGCTTCGTCATGATCCTGTCAACCCAGCGTTGAAGGCACAGGATAGGCTGAATTAAAAGGATAAATGCAAAGAAAGCCGTTTCTAAAATTGATACCGGATCAAAAATACGCTCGATATAGTTTGCTATTCCAAGCCGTTTTTGATCCATTAACACACCTCGTTTATGTGGGCCTGTTGGATTTTGAAACGGAGTCGCTATCCAGCCTTTTCTGACATCTGTCAATGTAGACTGTAGAGGGCTTGTCGCGGCCACCACTCGCCTCGAGCGACTTTTGAAACAACCTCATGCTTTCGGCCCATGCTTCTTTTTTATAAGCCTGCACGGCTTGATCGTAGTACTGGAGAGTTTCCCTCAAGTCTTCTTTCAGTACGTGGTCGTTTCTGGCGATGAGCTCGTAGATCGTAACGGTATCTCCGTGAATCGCGATCGTATCGAGTTCTCTTGTAACCATATCGTCTTTGACATGATTTCTCGTAAACTCGCTTATTATGATCTTGACCCCATACTCTCTCGTAAGATTTTGGAGACGGTTGCCGAGATTTATGTATTTGCCCATGGGCGTGTACTGTATATTTTCAGCGGTCCCGAAGTTGCCGACTACAGCTTCGCCTGTGTTGATGCCCATGCCGGCGTGGATCGGCGGTATGCCTTCAATGGACCATTTTCTTCGCAATCGCTCGAGTTCCTCCTGCATCTCGATCGCTGCGCAGCAAGTCTTTTTTGCATGATCCTTGAAATAGATAGGGGAGCCCCAAAGAGCCATAATCTCATCGCCTACGTACGCATTCATCATGCCATCGTTGGAGAGAATGATCTCGGTCATGGCCTGATAATATTCGTTTACCAACGAAACTAAATTCTTTGGCTGAAGCTGCTCGATCAGTGAGGTGAAGCCTTTTATATCCGAGAAAAGCACTGTGAGCTCCCTCTTCTCGCCTCGAAGCTCCACCATGGTGGGATCCTCTAGGAGCTTGTCCATCAAGGATGGAGAGAGGTGCCTTTGAAAGAGATCGATGATGGTACGTTCAGCGATCATGTAATCCTCCGTTTTGAGTCTCTTTTTTAGCTTTTTGCGTGAGTCATACAATCTTTTTTTAACAGTCGATAGGCGAACCCGCAGGAATTTGGATATCTCTTCTTGAGAATACCCATCGATGTAGTAAAGGGCTGTTACGTCGCGGTGGCGTCTCGGCAAATTACGAATGGCTTCGAGGACTTTTTGCCGTTCTTCATTATCCTCCACCGTGCTGAGAGGATTTTTCTCCTGGTTGCAGACATCGCCTGCATAATCCAAGGGAATTACTGAAAATTTCCTACGACGACTTACCCTGTTGCATTGTTTTTTCACGATGAATCGCATCCAGCCCGGAAACGCATTGATATTTCTAAGCTTTTTCAATTGGCAGAAAGCTTCGATGAATGACTCTTGTGCCACATCCTCGGCGAGGTGAAAGTCTCCGAGACGGGAAAACGCGTATCCAAGCACCATATCCTGGAACCGAATCACGACTTTCGAAAAAGCAGCCATATCGCCCATTTGAGACCGGAAAATAAGCAATGAGAGAACGTTAGTAATTTCGCGACTCTGTGCCTTTTTGTGCCCCACTTGATTTACAGTCTTCTTTAATTAATAAGACCCACCATATCGCGAAAAGGTTACCAATATATTGAGGGAAGTCGAGGCCGAACGGGAGAACTCTCAGATTCTACGGAATCGGTAGCCCATTCCTGAAACGGTTTCGATCATGGGAGCGTATCCGCCGAGCTTCTTTCGAAGCGCCCTGATTTTCGAATCGACTATGTTGCTGCCACTAACGTAGCTATCGTAACCCCAAACATCTTCGAGCAGCGAGAAGCGCTTCACGACCTCGCCCTCGTGTTCGTTCAGATACCGCATCACTCCGAACTCCAAAGGTGTCAGTCCAACGCGTTCTCCATCGACGAGCAACTCGCAGGCGTCCTCATCCAGTATCTCCTCTTCTGCAACGCCCAGGTCATCACCCACTAGCCTCGTGAGCCATCCACTGAAGAGACCAGCTCCAAAGTCGAGTACGTCTGTGTGATATGTGCGGTCGTCGAGATCCACTGCGTGATTGGACAGCGTCTTGAATCGAAGGTTTTGGAAGATTGGCGCATAGGTTTCATAATCGGTCCGCGTACAGTAGAGGCGCCGCAGGCTCGGCCGCATGGCGATATAGTATCCCTTGACATCCAGGAATGCCGCCGAAATCACAGGGGAGGGAAATTCTTCGTCTGTTTCTGCATCTAGCCACCTGCGAGCCATTACTACCCTCTGCTTCCTCGGAACGGGATCCTCCTGAAGATTTTGGTGCAATTTCCAGGCTACGGGATCATGGCGCAGAAAGGCCTGGTTGACCTCGCTGGGATCAAAAAGGAGATAGAAACCGGCCGCCACTCCGCTCCTGTCTCGTATGACGTGGAAATACTGGGGAAATTGCCTCCACCAGTTCTTCATAATTCGGGCGCCCCGCGATCCTTCGTGGCGTTCGATGATCGCCTGGATTGCCGGACCATCCTGAGGTTGTGCGATCTCGACGGCGTACGGCTGGAGGTTGCTGGGGAAGAACGCCTCACGGACAAGAGGCTTTTCGACCAGGTATAGAAGATCTGCGCTGTACCGCCAGATGTCTACCTTAGTAGCGTTGCGAAGCTCGCAGCGAAGGTATTCCCACGCCGCGTGGCGATATGAGCGATACCTATCCGGATCCGCTGAGAGGAGAGAAGATGCTATGGCCTGCTGCACCGCATCGTGTATAACCAGGCCGTCGCTGGCGCTCTCCACAAATGGAAGAACCTGTAGCCTCCCATAGACATCCTGTGGAGCGACATGCGGAAGCATGGCAGCAAGTAGCGGTCGGGTTGTTCGGCGGATAACCGAAGCAGCATAGAGAGCCTCCTGAGTGAGAGGATCAGTGACATCGGCGAGGTAAATCCGCGTCAGTTCGCTCACGACGTGCTGGCTCGCGATCTCCTCGAGCTTGAGTTCCGGCTGCTCAGCAATCGCGGCGGCTGCGAGTTTGAGAGCAAGAGGATGGCCCTGGGCGAAACGGTTGACGCGAATCGCATCTTCCTCTCTGACTCCGCAGCCTACAAGAAAATGCACGGCTTCCTGCTCGCTGAGGGGATCCAGTGTGATGCTCTGGAACAGTTCCTGCCACCCCGGCGAGATCTGCCAGGCCGGGACCGGCACTTCCCTCCCAAAGAAAAATACCCTCACGTTGTCGTCGAGGGCCGGCACAAACACCTGCCGTAACCAGGTATCCATCATCCGGAAAACTTCGTACGTATCGAGAGTGAGAACGACTCGATTACCAAGGGCTTTCAGTCGATTTGCCGCTTCCTCCGGTGTGGTCGGATTCCCACCGATCGCTGCGCCTAGCTCATGAAGAAAACCCTGCGCCGAAGGCTCAATGGCCCGGCAGTCGAGGCATATTAAAGTGGCTCCTGCAGCCCGCCCACGCTCCGCAAAGGCCTCCAGCAGGCTCGATTTTCCTATGCCCGGAATTCCGTGAACATGCGTTACGACAGGATCCTTCTGCTCCACAGCACGAAGCAGGATGGCGATTTCCCTTGCTCTGCCGACAAAGCTTCTTGCAGCTCTATTTGCCAGGATTTCTTTTATTTTGCGGGACATTGTAACCCCCCCGCTTTCTAGAAACGTCCGTCTTTTCTAGAATTGGGGTATATCATAGCATCTTAATCAGGTATGAGCAACGGAAATGTCGCGTGCGCCGCTCCCGCAGGGCGACGCACGCGCTCGGTGACATGCTACGCCGAAACCCGCCCCTTAACAGGGCCGCGGGTGACAGCCGTTGGCCCCGCCATCACGTCGAATACTTTCGCGCTGATGTCGGATAGTGCGGGATGGCTCTTGATGTTGGCAACGATCTGTCCAGCGAGGTAAGCCTGTACCGACGAATCGTCGTCGAAGAGATAGATGCCTCCTGCTTCTTTCTCCGCTTCGTTGACGATCCAGACCTTCCAGCGCAGTCCTTCGACGGCCGCGATTGTTTCTGCGAGAGGAGATACGGCTTTGTCGTACTCCTCGCCCGAAAGGTTGAACTTAAAATTGATCTGTAATACTTTTTCTGACATAGTCCTTCCTCCATAACGGTCTTTATAATCAGTCCCTTATAGGCACAACGTGCCAGTTTGGAACAGAGACTTGATTTCGTGGATTTCGGCGCAAAGGCGTTTTGTCCTGCTCGCTTTTCGTATTTCAGCCAAATATTCGCCGCTTCGTGTACCTCCTGCCGCGGGATCATTTTTATTGCTTCGTGTGGACAGGCAGCCCGGCACATTCCGCATCCGAAACACCTCGTAGGATCGATGTGAACCCTGGCCATACCGTTCGAGTAGAACTGTGCACCGAACTGACACTGCTTCATGCACTCTCTGCATCCCGTGCAAAGGTCCAAATCTATCCGACAGATGTACTCTGCGCTGAAGAACCTGGGCACACCCCCCTTCTCGATGTATGACCTGTACGACAGGGAGTCGTGATCACAGTTGCACAGGCCGCCGATATGGGGGGGCACTCTGGACCAGACACTGTGCATCAGGCCCGTGCAAAACTCACACATTTTGCATCCTCTCAAGCTTTGTTTGGTGCTTCATTTTAAGAGTCTCAATAAAAAATTGATGATGCGAAGATGATAAAGTTATGATTAATGACGAAGCCCGAGGGTGGCAGGCCCCATTTGCCCATTCCGCGCATATGGTATATACATTTCTGTTAGTGATGCGTACGAATACGCAGCGGCGACAGACTGGAAAGCAAAGTGCTCCACTCTCGGGCAAGCTCCGCATAGGAGATAATTGGAACGCTATCACCATTATCGCCCTCTCCCAGAACAATCCCCTGAAGGCTATTGCTGAGTTCGTAGAGAACAGCATTGACGCTCGGGCCAAGCACATCACCATAGTACGGGGAAGAGAAAGGGGCGAACCCTATCTGAAAATCATCGATGACGGGACCGGTGTTCCTCTGAACGGCGATGGCATTCCCGATTTCAGATACGTTGCCACGCACATCTGTGATTCCCTCAAAAGGCGCCTGAAGGAAAATGGCGTCGAAGGAATCCAGGGTGAGTACGGTATCGGACTGTTGAGCTTCTGGACTGTCGGTGAACAGCTAATCCTGTCCTCATCGGGAGATGACGGGGGAGTATACCAAATGGTGATGCGCAGGAACGAGCCCGGCTATAAGATCGTGCAGCGGAGGGTGCTGTTTTCGCACCCCGGAACAGAGCTCGTCATCCGCCCGCTGCTCCCCGGACTCAGAAAGCTGAAAGGCGAGCGAATCCAGAGCTATCTGGCCTCCGAGCTTCGCGACCGAATCCGCAAAGCCGGTGTGAGCATCACGATCAAGGATCGACAATCGAGGAAGGAACTGGAAGTTCAGCCACGCCAGTACACGGGTCGGCTGCTTCATAACCTGGAAATTGTCGATACACAGCGGGGTCAGATCTATCTGGAGCTTTATGTCAACACATACTCACAGGACAATCGGGTCGAGTTGTTTCGTATGGGTACCAGGGTTGTGCCGTCGATATGCGACTACGATTTCTTTGACACTGATCCGTGGTCGTCGGGATATCTGCAGGGAATGATTGATGTGCCTTTTCTTCAACTCACCCCGGGAACCCGCGGCGGAGTGGTGCAGGACGATGGATATCAGGTATTTTGCAGTGCGATGCGAGGCATCAGCCGGCAGGTCCAGGAAGCGGTCGATCAGGAAAAACGAATCGAAGAGGAAAAAGCTAGCCGCAACATACTGAAGGCTGTTCAAAAGGCCTTCAGGGAAGCCTTTCTCGCTCTCCCCAGCGAAGAGTATGACTGGTTCAACATCCAGACAACGAAGAAGTCGATTAGGGGCAACGATGGGGGACCGATCTTCTCCCAACGGGAACATCCGGAGGGAGAACTCGCTTCCACGGGCCCGGTTTCTGCAGGCCAGGAAGCGGGCGGAGAGTCACCGCTCGGAGAGGAGCGGGAGTTTTACGAACATGCAGGCCCGCTGTATAGAGTGATAATCTCTCCCTCTTCGAGCGTTGTGAAAGTCGGCGAGTCTAAAGTACTACGCTGTGTCGCCCGGGATCGATCAAGG
Organism: uncultured Spirochaetales bacterium; assembly: GCA_964561715.1. Lineage (GTDB taxonomy): Bacteria > Spirochaetota > Spirochaetia > SZUA-6 > CAZLRN01 > CAZLRN01. The sequence goes on along the minus strand of CAZLRN010000057.1, from coordinate 2,257 downwards.
CGGATTGTGGAGCGGGACATTGAGTTTGAGTGGATGATAAAGGAAGGGGAAGGGGCGTTCGACAGAAACACTGGCGAGATTGTTACATTCAAAGCACCCCTGGAGCCCGGGCTGACGGTGGTGGCAGTCACGGCGTCACAGGGGGATATCCAATGCAGCGCGCAAGCTCAGATAACCGTCGCTGAATCCCTGATCAAGCGCCCCAGTCAGGATGGAGCAGACCGAGGAAAAGGCCTGCCTGGATATACATTTCTGCGGAGGCCTGGTGAGCTGTGGCGCAGCCGCTATGATGAGAAAAGGAATCTCATCGTCATCAACAACGGACACAGCGATTATGTCTTTTCCTCGCGTAAGAATTCCCGAAAGCTCAAATACATCTGCCGGCTTTTCGCCAAAGAGCTCGTTCTGAGGAACTTCCAGGGCTACCGAAGCGAAGAGCTGCTGGAGAGAATGATCGAGCTATCCCTTTACACCGAAGAGCACCTTTAGTCCGTACTTCTCACAAGCAACGCTGCTTACGAAATCGTCCCTCTGTTTGACACATCAAAGCCATTATCGATACTCTTGCATAGTATGCATATCGTGATTCTGGGAGCGGGAGGTGTCGGTTTTCAACTCGCCAGGCTTCTGATCGAGGAAAACCGGGATGTCGTTCTCATCGAAAAAGATCCTCAAAGAGCGAAACACGCCTCCGACCTTCTGGACTGCATGGTCATAAATGAGGAGGGCGCGAGCCTGGAGACGCTGAGAACAGCGGGTATCGAAAGGACCGATTACTTCATCGGTGTTACCGATTCTGATGAGGTCAACATAATCACCTGCGGTATCATAGCCAGCAAGTACAAACGGCCCATCAAAATTGCCAGGGTGAGGAACATCGAATACTCGGGTGAGAACATGTTGAGCACGCCCTTCTTCGGTATCGATTACATCGTCAATCCAGAAATAGAAGTCGCTCATGCCATCGTCAGAGCTATCGAACGGGGAGCGGTGAGCGACATCATGTTCTTCGAAAAGAGTGCTCTGCAGATGAGAAGCCTCAACGTGATGAGTGGATCTCCTTTCGAAAATAAAACGGTGAGTGAGATCAGGAAGTTGATTGACACCAATTTTCTGCTTGCTTCGATATTGAGGAACACGACCTATCTTATCCCCTCGGGGGATATTCGAATCGAGGAAAACGACAAGCTCTACCTCATTGCGACCGAACCCGACTTCGAGCAGATATTCACCAAAGTGGGCAAGAGGCGAATGGAGCTGAACAAAATCGTGATTATCGGAGGGAGCTCCGTTGGCCAGCATGTGGCCCAACACTTTCTTCCGCAAGTGAATGGAAAATCGTCGTTCCTACGCCGGCTCCGGCGATCCCGCAAGCAGAGCGGCAAAAGGCAGATCAACATCATCGACAGCGACTACAATACCTGCAAACAGCTTTCTGAGCGCTTTCCGGAAGCTCTGGTTCTCAACGCGGATATCTCAGATGAGAAGTTTTCAGAGGAGGCCCATTTTTCTGACGCTGATTTGATCGTCGCCACTACCGAAGACCAGGAGCTTAACATCGTTAACGCTGTATATGCCAAGACCCTGGGGCCTCAGAGGGCCATCGCGCTGGTTAACAAGAGCAGCTACGTTCACATTGCCTCCAGTCTGGGAGTCGATGTTGCGGTCAGCCCGGTGGGCAGCATGGTCAACACGATACTGAAATACATCAGTGCGGATAATGTCCGAAGCGTGCACAACATCTCTGGCGCCGACATTGATGTGATCGAGCTCTCCGTCGAGAAATCGAGCCGAATCGCCGGGAAAAAGGTTAAGGATATCAAGCTGCCTCCCGACTCTCTTATCTTATGTGTAACGAGAAATGGGCGCGACATTATACCTGATGGGGAGTTGACGATAGAGTTGGACGATTATCTTATCGTGATCACCCGAAAGGGATCAGTGCCCAAACTGGATAGAATCTTCGCCGGATTATGATACACATCTTTCAGATCCTCCGGGTCATAGGCATGCTTCTGCTCATTGTCGCCTTTTTCATGATCTTTCCGGTGTTTTTTGCCCTTTACTACCGGGAACTGGATATGGCGCGACCCTTTGTCCTTCCGATGATCATTATGGCGACCCTCGGTTCGTTGGTCATGTTGGCGACGAGACAGAGGCGGATAGACCTCTCGCCAAAAGACGGATTTCTCCTGGTCTCCCTGAGCTGGATATCTGCAGCCTTATTCAGTTGTCTGCCCTTTTACCTTTCTGGGGC
>CAZLRN010000056.1:0-15440 GCA_964561715.1 uncultured Spirochaetales bacterium | reverse complement strand
GCAGGTCGCGTTCGGAAGGCATTCCTACGGTAAGCCGTGCTCAGCCTCCGCGGGCTGACGGATCTTCTCCAGCAGCTCCATTTTTTTTCGCTGGAGATCCGGATCTCCACTTAAATCTCCTAGCGCTTCAAGCAGACCTTGAGATTCTCGAACCTCTCCTTTCGCGAAGAGGTAGAGGGCCAGTTTGTATCGGTAGAGAGGGGCTTTTTCGCTATTGACGTAGGTCTCGATCATGCCCCGATATGCCTCCACAACGGCATCTAGGGCATCTAGCCGGGTTTCATCTGTCCCGTACCATTGCTCCAAAATTTCACACCCGGTCAAATCGAGCTCCTCGTTTGAGTAAAGGGTATCCATCCGGACCATGGCCCGCAGGTGATTCAAGCTCTCCTCGAAACGGTTATCGATCAGCCGGAGATCAGAGAGGCTCTTCTGGGCTTTGTCATACAGCTGGACCGTTGGGTACTCTGTCACCAAGAGACTGTATTCGGAAAGTGCCATGGTGTTTTCGCCTCTGATTTGGTGAATCTTAGCGACCTTGTAGAGGGCGGTTGGGAAAAGAGGTGATTCAGGGTTACAGCTCAAGGCTTGTGTATAATAATCGAGGGCATCGTCCATCCGCCCTGCGGCAAAGTACCTCTCCGCTCGCTGGTAGTACTCCTCGAAGCTGTAGGGCCCCTGCTTTTTTTTCACCTCGAAGGACCTCGAGCTCAAGTAACGGCTTTTTTTGATGTGAAGCGCTGCATCGACCCCGATCAAAGTGAGGGTTATGGCGTGGGAGGTCAGAACAATAGGGGAAATCGGCTGGTTGATATCAGTGGGAAAGAGAATCTCACCCGCTGTCACGACGCCTGAGAGCAAAAGGGAAACAGGGATGGCCAGATTGAGGCCGTCGATCAAAGATTGCTGGGGAAATCGGACACCCACTTCGAGGCGATCGGCTTTACGCGCTACATCGTAGTCGCCTTCCTCGAGAAGAAAGATATCGCTCGAGCTCCCCTCGCTTCTTCTATTGATTAGGATTGTATCCTCGCCTGGAAACGTTTGCTGGAAAAAGAGCTTGGGCATCTCGATGTCGATGGCTTTTTTCCCTTCCGGCGAGAGAGAAAACTCGATGGACTGGCTGGGAAATCCCTCCTTTAGCGTAGCCAGCGAATAGGTGCCGGCTTCGACATCCCTGAGCAGCAGCGGCGTACGACCAGGCAGCTCCTTTCCGTTGAGCAAAATCCGCGCTCCAAGGGGTGAGGTGTTGATAAAGAGAACCGATTCGTCCCTTTGGTTCGAGGCATTGTCCGCTGGTAGAGCGACGATCGGTAAAAGCAGACCGAGAAGCGCCAGAGAGGTTCGGAGAGTGAATATGCGAAGGGAGAGCTCTTTCCTTGCCTGCATATCGATCAAAATCCCACTGAGAATCGGTCCGTTTGCACTAGTGTGTGAACCGGACTATCGTCGAGGATTAAGTTGTATTCTAAGCCAAACCCGAAACTGATGCGTCGGCTGACATACAGATTGAGTTTTGTTCCCGCTGCGATGATGGGTCGATTCGTATTGACGATGTCACCCCAGAAGACGTGTTCTCTGAAGTAGTGCTTGTAGGCTCCATAGGGGGAGAGGGCCAACGCTGTGTCTCTGGTGCGGAAGAAGAAGAACTCGTACCCCACGTAAAGGCCTACCTGAACCATGAAGGAGTCCCCGAAATATTCATTGAGCGGGTTGAAGTCGTAGTAGGACACAATGCCCCCTATGAATATCGGCAGGCTTTCGGCACTAGGACGAAGCTCGTAGAAAAGGCTGGCACCTATCGGTGCCGAGTAGGGGTCGTCGAAACCGAAAGGGATCAAGACGAATCCCAGCTCTAATCCGATCGTGTGAGTGTGGGGTCGGAAGAAGGAAGAGGGGTTGGGACCGCCCGCCGCCGGATCGCCGGCCGCCGGATCGCCGGCCGCCACGATTCCGCTCGCCGTCAATAGGAGAGCAAAAGCTATGATGCAAATTCTCGAGCGGGCGCCCCTGAGCATAACCTTCACTCCCCGTCCGGTCCGGCTGCGTCCGGTTGGTCCGTGACAGGTTCTGTGGCTAACAGAATTATCCATACTCCGATACTCAACAATCCGATTCCGCCGAATACATAGCTCAAGGTGTCATAGGTGTTGGTAAGCTGTTGGAAGCGTTCCTCTTCTGAGTTGGAATCGGCATTTAAAAACTCCTCATAGCTTCTGTCGCCCATGTACCAAAAGAGATTGAAGAGTCCCAGGCAAGAAACACCGAGGCTGAATGTGACCCATTGGGCAACTTCTCGTCCTCGACCGGGTCTCCCCGCTCGAATCGAAGCCAACCCGGGAGTTTCGAGGTCGGGGTTAGAGCTCTTCGACAGCGTCGAAGATGCATCGGCATTTTTTTTGTGGGCAAAGAATAACAGCATGCGTGTTTTGGCGACCAAGTCTCTGTAAGGAGTGTTCTCGAGCTTTTCCAGCCATTCCTCGAGCCTCATGACGTCCTCGGGGCTGACCGAAGCAGTTTCCTCCAGCAAGCTTTCCGCTTCTTTCAGTCTCTCAGAATAAGCGGAATAGGTCGTTTGGTCGTCTGAAGATACGCCTGTGGATTCCTGAGAGTAAGCAAAAGGAGTGTTATTCAGGAAAAAGATAATGAATATCAACAGGCCGGCGAGCAAACGTATCTGAGGTCTGTGAGTATCTATCATGTGGTCCGATAACGTTTCTGGATCTAATAAAACTATAGCACACCGCTACTTATCCTGCAAATTGGATTGGAATTACAGTTGCTCCCGGATTAAATTGCGGTACTGCTCTATTTGTTCGCGGCTGTATAGGGGATCGAGATAGGTCATCGAGTCGAGCAGCTCGAGGCTTTTGTGGTAATTACCGGCAACAAAATTCAGGTCTGCCAGAGCCTTCAAAGATTTATCGTAGAGATCGGGAAGAGGGTATTGGGTGATGATGAGTTCGAACTCCTGCAGTGCCAGCTTCGATTCGCCTTGAATCTGGTGGATCCTGGCGATCTTATAAAGGGAGTAGGGGAAGTAGAGCGATTCGCTGCAGTTACGAATAATCCACGTATAGTGATCCAGAGCCACGTTCACCTCGTTCTGAGACAACGCCTCCTCTCCTTTCTCATAATATTCCGAGGCCAAGTGACAAGCCGTCGCGCTGCTCTGTATCTCTTTACCAACATTTTCGAGGTAGCGTCGTTTTTTTATGTGAAGCGCCACATCCGCGCCGATCACCGCTGTCGTTATTCCGTAAACAGAAAAGGTCGTGGGAGACAACGGCAAACCCGACTCAGGCGGAGCGAGAAGATCGTTTATAGTAAGCAAAGCCGATAGAGTCACACAAATCGGAATGGATATATTCAAGGCTGCTAGCAGGCCATTGTCCGGGAACACGGGAGCAACGTGGAGCTCACCGCCGTCGATTCGGTAAGCGTACCTTCCTTGAGGAAAGCTGTAGTTTTTGGCAGCTTGTGGTTGGATCTTGGGGCGGATGACGACCCTTTCGGAGGGAAAGGACGTATCGAAGGTTTGCTTTTCGAGGTCGATGTGCATTGTTTTGATCTCTCCCGCTGAGAAATCCAGCTCTCGGGAGAATGGCTCGAAGTTCTTTTTAACGACTGTGATGGTATGCCGGCCCGGCGTTATGGTCTTAATAAAAACGGGAGAGCTTTGTTCGAGGAAGGAGTCGTCTATAGCGATCCTGGCACGCAAGGGCGAGGTGCTCAGAAAAAGCGATGCGCATTCGGTGCTTTGCCCGCTAGCCGCCAGGCAGTGGCAAAGGGAGAGGATTAAAGCGATGATTCTGCACCTGCTCATTTCTGTGTTCATTATCGGTTTAAGCGGCCCTTTGTCAAATCGTAAGTGCGAAATCTCTGTGGCCCTTCGTATCCGCGCTTCGTATCCGCACTCAGCCGGTAAGCGTGGGTGCCAATACCAAAACCGTCATCGGCTTTACATGGCACGTTGGCCTTGCTAAACTGGTCTCAAATAAAAATATAGGGGTATAACACGAATGCATTTAGTGCTCCACCCGTCATGATTCATCATCCAACTTGCAGCTGTTTCAGATGTCTTCTGTGTTCGCCTCCGGAATCGATTCCGAAGAGGTATCGCTATGGTGCCCAGGAGGTATCGCTATGGTCACATTTAAAAGTGTTTTAGCGTTTATTCTCGTTGCGGTCTTTGTTGGCTGTTTCGGAATGCCCCCCGTCGGGAGGCCGCCGGATCGGAGCGCTCGCGAGGTCAGTGCCGCAACGAGCGGCAGGCAGGCGTCAGCCGAAGCGAGTATCTCGGCTATCGAAGAGGAGTTTCTTCAGGCATGCTTCAACGGAAAGCAATCCCGGGTAAGAGAGATAACGCAAGCTGCGGAGCATCGGGACATTGTAAAAAACCGGGGCCACGCCGCTCTCTGCCTGGCGGCTGTAAGGGGCCAGACGGAAACGGCACGAGTTCTGGTGGAAGCCGGTGTTGATGTTAACGGGAGAACTTCGCGGGGTGGCACCGCTCTCATGTGGGCGGCGGGTTCTGTGGAGAGCCCGGAGGAGATGGTAGGATTTCTTTTGGAAGCGGGCGCCGATGCCAACGCAAGAGCTGAGGAAGGACGCACCGCACTGATGGATGCGGCGCTTCGTGGAAACGAGTCGATCCTGCGGCTGCTTTTGCGGGCCGGGGCGAAAGTCGATGAGACGACCACAGAGGGATCGACGGCGCTGGCCGAGGCTCTCAGTGGGGGGCACGCAGCAAGCGCGCAGATACTCAGGGAAGCGGGGGCCAGATAAAAGCTATGAAAGTATTGACGTTTGCGATTTTATTTTTCGTTGTTGTTGGGATGGCTGCGTGGTCGGGAGGGAAAGCGGAGGCGGCCAGCAAAGAGCGAGGGGAATATATTGCCGCCAAAGGCAGGATCATTTCTCCGAAAGAGATCTACGAGGATGCCTATGTCGGTGACATCGACTTCGAGTATCCGGAGCCTGAGGGCTCCTTCGGTGTGAGATTCTATTCCGGGCACCGCCAGGTCTCTACCACAGGTCAGGAAGAGGTCATCCTCATCGGGATCCAGGGCAGAAGGCTCACCCATGAAGACTATCCCCCCGTGAATCAGGCATTCGTCATCGACAAGAGCGGATCCATGTACCAGAAGGACAAAATGGAATGGGTTAAGCAGTCCTTCGAAGTATTTATGGACAGCGTCAGGGAGAAAGACTACGTCTCCCTGATCGTGTTCGACGAAACCCCCAGAGTCGTCATCCCCTCGACGCAGATGAGCGGCGAGAAGATCCGCAAGAGATTTCGTGATGCCGTGAATGCGATTCGCCCCGGCGGCGGAAGCAACCTGACATCCGCCCTGCAGCTCGCCTACAAGGAGGTTTTATCGAATTTCCGAAAGGGCTACGTGAACCAGGTGCTTTTTCTGACGGATGGAATCGGCGAGAAGGAAGAGATGTACAGGATGGCGGAAACATACCGCCCGCTGGGGGTTCAGGTTACCGCCATCGGTATGGGGGAGGATTGCGACATCGGATTCCTCGACGCCCTCGCAGACAGAGGAGGAGGGAGCTCACGTTTCCTGGCTAGCAGGGAGACGATCGAAGAGATGTTTGGCCGGGAATTCAGTCGCATGGTTGTGCCTGTCGCCCGGGATGTCGAGCTTGAGCTGTACCTCACCCAGAATCTCGAGGATTTCAGAACCTGGGGCTATCATGCAGAGATCGAGGGACAATGGGACAGCTTTCGAAACCAGAGGGCGGACAAGCCGCCGATTCCACGAGGGATTGCCGTCGATTCTCATGACGATACCTACATCACGGACGCCGCCAACAATCGCGTCCAGAGGTACGGCAGAAATGGGAACCTGATCACCCAGTGGGGCCGTTCGGGAATCAGAAACTGGGCTGAGAGCGGAGCGAGTGAGGAGGAGGGAAGGTTCTACCAGCCTGCCGGAATCGCAGTCGCATCTGATGGAAATGTATATGTTGTCGATTCCGGGAACAACAGGATCCAGAAATTCGACAGCCACGGCAACTTTTTAATACAGTGGGGAAGTCCCGGAATAGGAAGCGGTAATTTCAGGAATCCTACGGAAGTGGCAGTGGATGCAAAAGGGTGCGTATATGTGGCGGACTCCGGTAACAACCGGATCCAGAAGTTCGACGGCAACGGAAAGCTCCTGACCAAATGGGGCGGTATTGGATCGGAAAAAGGCCAGTTCAGCAATCCTGAAGGCGTTACGGTGGATCAGTACAGCAATGTCTATGTGGCCGACACCGGCAACAGGCGTGTGCAGATCTTCGAGAGTGACGGGACGTTCATTACTACCCTCGAGGGCGATGGAGCCAGAGAAGGAGCGTTTCATCCCAGTGGAGTCGCGGTCGATTTGGATGGGAACATCTATGTCGCCGATTCCCAGCAGGGCCTGATAAAAAAATACGATATCGAGAAGAACTTTCTTACCCAGTGGGGAAGCTATGGGATCAAAGAAGAAGCCTTTTCGAATCTCAGCGCTGTCGCTGTGGATTCTGGCGGGAATGTCTACGCAGCGGAGGCTGGCCGTAACAGCATTCAGGAGTTTGACAAAGGCGGAAGCTATATGATGAAGCAGCCCATACGCTTTTCCCTGCCTGTGGTGAATCTTGGTGACTATGAGACGATAGTAATTCAGGCCCGTATTCCTCCGCAGGAAACCGAAGGCATCAGATCAATTGCGCGACTTCAGGTCTCCTATACTGATATGGATGATAAGAGAATCGAGATGGAGCCAATCGAGCTCCGAGTCGATTTTGTGTCAGAGAGTAATCCGGTCGACGGAATATCCAACGCCCTAGTTTTGAGGGCATCGACGATGCTGCGTTACTCCCAAGCCCTCAAACGTATCGGCGCGGAATACGAAGCAGGACAAACCCGAAGGGCTCTCGATCTGACAAATGAAATAAAAAAGGAACTGCTGAACGTGAGAGACAGGTTGGGAGAGAACTACTTTACGAAAGAGCTCTCTATTCTGGAGAGATACATCGCCCTAATGGGAGAGGAGGCGAATCTTAATACGACCGAGACCCGGCTTCTGCTCGAGGACAGGGAGATCGCCCCGGTCAGCGCCGATCGCGGGCTGCTCGATCACCTCGGCAACCTTTTCAAGGAGATAACCCTGGACCTCCAGGCGCGCCAGGGGGGCAATCTCGCCCTTTTAGGATTCAGCTTTCCCGATAACCGTTCTGCGAAGCTGCTGGACCTGCTCGAGGAGACGGCGGGATCGGCGCTCTTCGAACTGTCGGATTTCACGGTTCTGGAGCGCAGAAGGATCGATTCGGTTCTGAAAGAGCAGGAGCTCTCGGTCACCGATCTGATGGACACCAACAGGGCGATCGACGTAGGGCGATTGCTGTCGGCTCACTACATTCTAACCGGGTCCGTTATCGAGATGAGCCGGTCCGTTGTGATCTTCTGCCGGGTTATCAACACAGAGACGGCTGCCATAGAATCGGTCAGTCAGGTCTTTGTACCGCGGAATGCCGAAGTCAACGGTCTTTTATAGGGGACGCGGCGACGGTCGGATTGACCAAAAGTGCTGTGGCATAGATTTTCGTAATAGGCAATATGGTTGAGTCCAGCGGGGCTGGCTCAGGGGAGGGTGCCGGGGCGAGTCCGCCGAGGCTGGCTCAGGGGAGGGTACCGCTGATCTCGCCCGTCTGGGTCGTGTCGTAGCCCGGCAGCTTTGCCACGGCGCTCTTGAACTCAGAACCTGCTATCACATCCAGCAGAGGTTTGAGGAGATCACCTTCGTAGTGAGTGCGAGGGATGACTAGCTCGTAGCGCTCCTGTTCGAGGGGTACGAAATCGAGGCCGAGAGAACGCGCCGCAGCTGCAATTCCTAGTCCGCAATCCGCCACATCAGACTGAACCGCCGCTGCCACAGCCAGGTGCGTGTACTCCTCGCGCCGGTAGCCCTGGATTTGGCCGGCATCGATTCCGAGCTGTTTCAACCTGTAGTCGAGAAGGATGCGCGTTCCAGCTCCTTTTTGCCTGTTGACGTAGCGAATATCGGAGCGCACGAGGTCTTCGAGGCCCTTTATTCCCTTGGGATTTCCCCGAGCGATGATAAGGCCCTGAAGCCTGTGCACAAAGGTGACAAGCACCACCGGAAGGTCCGGCAGGTACCTCTGCACATAGGATCGATTGTACTCTCCCGTTTCCGGATCGAGCAGGTGAGAGCCTGCCAGGTGAGCCTCTTCCCTCTTCAAGGCCGCGAGGCCTCCCAGACTTCCCGCATTCGCACTGACGAGACGGAGCGACCGCTCGGCGAGAAGCTCGGCCAGAATGTCCAGGCCGAGATCGTGGCTGCCGATGTGCACGATGGTCCGATCGATTTCCTCGGGATTTCGGTAGAGCTCGACCGTAACCTTCTCACCCGCATCGAGTCCTTCGGAAAAACGGGGAATCCGAACGATGCCGTCCGCCCGTACCAGCGACGTGATCACCCCCGCTCCGCGGGAAAGGGGGGCCGCCACTATTCGGTCGCCGACCCGGCCCGCGGTTACCCGAACCCACTCGTCGCTTCCCGACGGGGAGAGAAGCTTTCGCGTCATGGCGGCCTTTATCTTGGGCTTCTGCTTCGGGGAAATTCCGAGCCATCGGGAAAGGAGAGGTTGCACAAAAATCTCGCCGGTGAGGGCGCAGGACACCGGATATCCCGGCACGCCGATAACCGGGATCCGGGATGCTGTCTTTTCCCTGCCCGAGTCGCCGGGCAGATCGATCATTCCCAGGACGACGGGATGTCCCGGTCTGACGGCTACTCCGTGGACGAGCAGCTCACCCAGGTCTTCGACCGCCCGGGAGGTGAAATCTTCGCTTCCGGCCGATGATCCTGCGATTGTCAGAACCAGGTCGGATACGGCCGCGGCTTCGAGCAGTGTCTTGCGGATGAGCTCGTAGTCATCAGGGACGATCGGGTGTCGCACGGGATCACCGCCCCAAGAGCTAACCTGGCCGGACAGCACGAGGGAGTTGTACTCGATGATGTCCCCGCGGCGAATCCCCTCTTTCGCCGCCTTTTCGACCGTGATGAGCTCGGTTCCGGTGGGGATGATCGCCACCTTCGGGCGACGCCGCACCCGGACCGTGGGATGGCCGCAGCCGGCAATGGCTCCGAGATCCACTGGATTGAGGATACGGTTTGCCGGCAGAATCAGCTCTGTGGCCACCATGTCTTCGCCCATGGCGCGCACGGCTGTCCAGGGGGCCGTGCTGGCCCTGATCTCGATCGCCTCTTCGCCGATGGGCTGGGTGTTTTCGATCATGATCACGGCGTCCGCCCAGGGAGGCAGGGGATCACCGGTGTCCACGTAACGGGCGGGCCCTTCGTCACAGAGTTTCAGCTGCAGAGGAGATGTTTCACTCGCCCCGTGGGTATCAGCCGATCGGACGGCATACCCGTCCATGGCGCAGGAATGGTACCCGGGCGAAGAGAGGGCGGCCCAGACAGCTTCGGATGTGACGCGGCCCAGAGCCTCTTCGATGGCAACCTCTTCGCCCGGGAGAGGTCTCCAGCGGCCGGCGCTCTCGAGCGCCTTGATGATCCGCTCCCATGCTTCTTCCAGCGGAATGTCTTCCAGATAGACTCTTCGTTTGCTCATAGCAGCACATCCTGGCTCAGAAGAGCCGCACGGAGACAGAGTCTCCTTCGTGCAGCCCGTTTGCGTCGATAGGCACGACGATGAGGCCATCGGCCTTGACGAGAGTGTATATAAGGTTGGACTTACCGAACACGGGATCGGCCTCGATGCGATCTGTCCTCCGAATGATTTTGACCGGAACGTGATCCTCCCTCCCGGTGACGGAAGGGACGTGACGGATCAATGTCGCCTCGACGCTGTGCTTCTCGGGAGCCTTCGAGACTCCCTGGAGGCGGTAGAGCACCGGAGTGAGAAAAAGCTCGGAGACTACCATGGCGCTCACGGGATTTCCTGGCAGTCCGAACACCGGCTTTCCGTCACAGACGGCGAGTATGGTAGGCTTGCCGGGGCGGAGAGAGACGCCGTGGGCGACGATTCCGGGTTTGCCGAGCTTGGCTACCACTGCAGCGCTTAAGTCCCGCACTGATACCGAAGAGCCGGCTGAGATCACGAGCGCATCGGATTCGGCCAATCCCTTTTTGGCTGCTTCCAGAACATCCTCGAAACGGTCTGGTACAATTTTTTGGGAGAGCGTAAGCCCCCCCGCCCTGGTGACGAGACCGGAGACCGTGTAGGAATTGACGTCCCTGATCTGTCCGGAACCAGGCTTTTCCGACGGAGGGATGATTTCATCTCCCGTGGTGACGATGGCGACCCGGGGCCGGGATGCAACGGATACCTCCAGGATTCCGAGGGCCAGCAGACCGCCGATGTCCTGGGCCCGCAAGATGTGAGCCGCATCGAGCAGAGGATCGCCCTCTTTCACATCGTCTCCCACCTCGATGATGTTTTCTCCCGGCGCCACGGCGCGGAGAACCTCGATCGTCTCGTCGTCGAGCTTTTGAGTGCGTTCGATCATGAGGACCGCATCGGCTCCCTCCGGTACCATGCCTCCGGTGTGCGCGACGGAGGCCTGTCCGGGGCCGACCGTAAGCTGCGCGGCGGTGCCCATCAAAACCTCGCCCACGAGGGAGAGGTAGGTGGGCAGGGATTCGCTGGCGCCATAGGTGTCTTCGGCGCGAACGGCGTATCCGTCCATGGTGCTGCGCCGGAAAGAAGGCAGAGACTCCGGTGCGGTCAGTGGCTCGGCCAAGACGCGTCCTAGGGCCGTGAAAGTGTCGATTCGTTCGGTGCGAACCCGACCGGGGAGGTTTTTTAAAAGAAGCTGCAGGGCTTCTTCGGGCGGAATGAGGTCGAAGAGCTCAGGCATCAGAGATAGTAATGACACTCACTTTCACAATTGATCTCTCCTCCGTGGATCACGCGGCCGAAGATGCCTTTTCGGGGCATTACGCAGTCGCCGACGATCTGGTAGATGGCGCAGCCGTGATGACACTCCTTGCCGATCTGAGTCACCTCGAGGACCGTTTCCCCCAGGTGGAGACGGGTGCCTATCGGCAGGGAGCTGAGGTCCACGCCCTCGGTCGTGATGTTCTCGGCAAAGTCTCCGAAGTGCAGCTCGACGCCTTTGTCCCGCATCTGATCGATGTCCTCCGTGGCGAGGAGAGAGACCTGCCTGTGCCAGTCTCCGGCGTGGGCATCTCCCTCGATGCCGTGTTTGATTCGCAGTCGGGCCTTTTCGATCGGTTTCTTCTGCACGCCCGTCTCCGCAGAGATATTGATGGAGAGAATTTTGAAGGAGTGCCTGACGCTGCCTTCTCTCGTATCTTCTTTTTTCACGGCCCCTCCTCGGTAAGCGCTTCTTTGGTTTTTTCGACCAAGCGGATGTCGGTGATGCACATATCCTTATCGACGGCCTTGCACATGTCGTAGATCGTCAGCGCGGCGACACTCACTGCTGTCAGTGCCTCCATCTCAATGCCCGTTTTATCCGTACAGACGGCCCGGCTTCTGATATCAACGGATTTATCGGTCAACCTGAGGTCGAGATCGACCTGATCGATCTCGATGTTGTGGCAGAGAGGAATGAGATCCGACGTGCGCTTGGCGCCGGCAATCCCTGCGATCTTGGCTACTGTCAGGACATCGCCCTTTTGAATCTGGTTCTCGTGGATCAGCTTCAGCGTTCGAGGGTTGAGAAGGATTTGTCCGAAGGCTTCGGCGGTTCGCCGAACCTTGGGTTTGTTCGAGACATCGACCATTCTGGCCCTTCCCTCGCTATCTACATGCGTAAATCCCATAACACGTTTCTCCTGATTCCCTTCTTTATCATAGCTTTTAGCATTATAGCTTCCAGTTGCCGCTTCCAGCTGCCGCTTTCAGCCGCCGATCTCGACCATGCCGCGGCCGAGACAGACGGCTCCCCTCTCGGGCTTTCCGTCCACCGCCCGCAGAAGCGAACCCTTGATGTCACCGAGATCCAGCTTGATTTCTAAATCCGAGTGGAGACACGGCTTGAGGTATCCGTCGGCCATGAGACGGATTCGATTGCAGCGCGCGCAGTCAGGTGGTCTTTCGAAGCTGTAAGAGTCCTTTTTTGTTTCCGCCAGCGAGTAGTGGTTGATCAGCTGGAGCTGCAATCCCCGCTCTCTGCAGAAGCGACGCATGTTCTCGATTTCGTCCGCCGTTGTATCGTCGAGCACAACCATATTGAGCTTGATCGGGAAGGAAGCCGTTCGGGCGGCTTCGATACCCCGCAGAACCTTTGCGATATCCCCGACTCGGGTGATTTTTCTGTAACGATCCGCTTCGAGTGTATCGAGGGAGATGTTGACGCTGTCCAGGCCGGCTTCCCTGAGTTCCGCCGCGAGCGTTTCCAGCCGCGTGCCGTTGGTCGTCATGGCGAGGTATGGGACCCCCCCTTCGGTTTTGAGCATTTTCACAAGGGTGACGATTCCTCGCTTGATCAGCGGCTCCCCGCCTGTCAGGCGTACCTTCGTGATCCCCAGATCGACCGCGGTGCGCACGATTTTCGTAATCTCTTCGAAGCTGAGGAACTCTTCGTGCCCTCGCCGCGGAACGCCTCCCTCGGGCATGCAATACACGCATCGCAGATCGCATTTGTCCGTTATGGAGATCCGCAGATAGTCGATGCGGCGTTTGAATCTGTCGATCATATGCTCTCTCCCGGCTCAGGAACCGCCCTGAGCGCATCACACCGGTGCGATAATTCTCAATGTAACCAAAGGTCGCACTTTTTTAAAGCTCATGCAATCGTCCGACTGCTAATACAGTAAGCGGCTGTCAATACAACCGTCCGAATGTTAATACAGTAAGCGGTTGTCAATACAACCGCACGGCACTGGCCTTGAAGGTGGCGATCAAAACCCGCCGTGGCTCCACGTTGAGATGCTCACGGGAATATTCGGTGATAAGGGCCTTCAAAGGGAAACCGCAATCCAGCTCCACCTCCACGAGAGAGCCGCGGCGGACCACCGATACGACGCGCCCCCGAAACTGATTCTGCGCGCTGGTTTCGATCGGCTCCAGGGAGAGAATAACGTCGTCCGCCGGCAGCACCGCCGTGGTGAAATCCCCTTCACGTGATGGGCAGCGTATCTCTCCGTCGTAGGTCTTGAAGTACATGAAGCTTTCGTCGCGCCTCGCCACCTCTCCCTTCAATATATTTAATTCGTTGGGCATCAGCCTTCCCTCTTCCATCACCTCAAGGCGCTCGGCCAGTCTGTAGGCGAACTCCATCTGGTGAGAGCTCATGATGAGGGTCGTTTTCTGCCGGTGGAGCTCCTTCAGCACCTTCTCCAGCTGCCTGATGGACCCCGGGTCCATATGCGCCGTCGGTTCGTCCAGCAGCAGAACATCCGGTTCGACGGCGAGGGCACGGGCAAGAGCCACACGCTGCTGCTCCCCCCCTGAGAGAGCCTGGGCCCTCCTCTCGGTGAATCCCTGCAGCCCGACTAGAGCCAGCTTCTCGGAGACGGCTCGACGGATGGCGTTATGGCTCTTCTTTCGAATCTTCAGCCCGTATCCGACGTTCGAAGCCACCGATCCCGTGAAGAGGTAGGGTTGCTGGTGCACCATAACGGCTCGAGATGCGATGCGGGCCTCCGGGCTCGTACCCAAGGGCTGCTCCCGAAAGAGAATGGATCCAGAGGACGGCTCGAGGAGCCCGTTCAGCAGCTTGAGCAGTGTGGTCTTGCCGGCTCCGTTTCCCCCGACAAAGGCGATGAACTCACCGCGCCGAATATCCAGGGCATCGATTTTCACATCGAACTCTCCGCTTTTAGCAGCGCTCCCGGCGGCGCTTCCGGTGTCTTTGCTTTTAGCCTCACCGGGCTGGTAGGAAAAGAGGAGATTTCGAATGGAAAAGACGGGTTTATTTTTCACGGCGAATTGTCCAGTGCAGCGTAAAATTGATGCCAATGGCGAGCAGCATCAGGATCATTCCGAGGGCGAGCCCGAGCTCGAACTCCCCCTTGCTGGTCTCCAACGCGATGGCGGTGGTGATGGTCCTCGTGTACCAGCGGATGTTTCCTCCGAGCATCATCGAAACTCCGACCTCGCCGATCACGCGGCCGAAGCCAGCCAGAATAGCCGAGAGCACCGCGACCCGGGATTCCAGAATGACCATCCAGAGCGTATCGAGCTTCGACGCTCCCAGCGTGGCCAGGGTTTCCGGAAGACGGGGATCAATGCGGCTCAAGCCCCCGTAGACCATCGAGGCGACGATGGGAAATGAAAGGATGAGCTGGCCGACGATAATGGCTGCCGGTGTGAAGAGGATTCCCAGACCCCCCAGGGGGCCTGCCCGGGATATAAAGGAGTATACAAAAAGCCCGATCACGACGGTGGGCAGCGCCATCAGGCTGTTGAGCATCGCGACGATGGGCTTTTTGCCCCGAAGAGGTGTCAGCCCCAGCCACACCCCCAGAGGAATGCTCAGCGCGGCAGCGAGGATCGTAGAGGTAGCGGCGAGCCGGAGAGAAGTCAGCACGATGGCGTAGAGCTCCCGGTCCAGTGAAAACAGGAGTTCAAGGGCTTTCCGCAGGGACTGCAGCACGGCTTATCCTTTGCAGGGGGCTGACACCTCGAGATTCAAGGGGCATCCGCCTCTTACGGTTTGGTTATAGCATCGGGGAAGAAGAGCACCTCGCCGCCCTGTGTGAACGAGCCGATGATCTTCTGACCTTCCACCGAAGTGATCCAGGCGATATAGGACATGGCCCCCATGTAGTTTACGTGGGAATGTCGCGCCGGGTTGACGGCTATGACGCCGTAGGGGTTGAACAGAAGAGGGTCTCCTTCCACCAGTACGGACAGACTGATCTTGTCCCTCATCGACAGATAGGTTCCCCTGTCTGCCAGGGTGTATCCCTGAAGGTCGTTGGTCATCGTGATCACGGCCCCCATACCTTGGCCGGCCTCCTTGTACCAGCGGCCCTGCGGCGTCAGGCCGGCCTGTTTCCAGAGATCTTTCTCCTTTAGATGGGTTCCTGAGTTGTCTCCCCGGGAGACGAAGTTCGCTTGCGAGCGGGCCAGCTTCTGCAGGGCTTGCGCAGCGGATCGTGTGCCCTTTATTCCGGCTGGGTCATTCCTTGGCCCGAGCAGCACGAAGTCATTGTGCATGACGTCGCGGCGGTTGACGCCGTAGCCAGCGGCGATAAACTTGTCTTCCGCCGCTCTGGCGTGCACCAGAACGACGTCGGCGTCGCCATTTTCGCCAAGAGCGAGAGCCGCTCCGGTTCCAACGGCTACGACGTCGACCTTGTATCCTGTCAGCTTCTCGAACGGCGGGTTGAGCACCGCGAGGAGCCCGCTGTTGTCGGTGCTGGTGGTGGTGGCCAGGCGGATCCGCTTTTCCTGGGCGGAGACGACCGTGGCCAGCAGACAAAGCGCCATCAGGA
>CAZLRN010000055.1:0-15458 GCA_964561715.1 uncultured Spirochaetales bacterium | reverse complement strand
GTATAGAGCTTGCCGGATACCTTGATCGAAGAGGTAAGCATCCAGAAGAATGGAAAGGCACTGAAAGAGCAGATGAGCAGAAGCACGACGTAGCGGATGACGCGGGTGTATGTCTTCTCTTGTCTCACCAGCTTACTCCTTTTCCCGCTCTGCGAAGGTGTTCAGATAGGCGATGATCAGAATCAACAAGATGAAAAAAAGGATCACCGATTCGGAGGCGGCTCTGTTCAGTTGAAAGTAGCGGAAGGTCTGCTCATAGATACGGATCGGCATGATGAGGGATATCTCTGCAGGTCCGCCCCTGGTCATAGTAAAGATGAGAGTGATTGAGTTGAAGCCCCAGATGGTTAGCAAGAGCAGGAGAGTAAGCAGTATGGCCCGTAGCTGTGGTAAGGTAATGTAGACGAGCTGCTGCAGTCCTGTAGCTCCATCGACCTCGGCGGCTTCGTAGAGATTGGGATCGATGCCCTTCAATCCTGCGAGCACCATCACTCCTACGAAGGGGGACATTTTCCAGATATTTACAAGAATCAGAGCCGGAAGCACAGTAGACGGGATGATCAGGAGGCCTCGCTCCAAAGCTATCCCGAAGTTGTTTATGAGGTATCTAACCACTCCGTAGTCGCTGTGGTACATCCAGGCCCACGTCGTAGCAGCTACCGCACCCGGAATCACCCAGGGAAACATGACCAGGCTACGCACAAAACCCTTGCCCCTAAACTCCCGGTTTAGCAGGAGGCCTATGATCGTCCCCAGCAACAATTGACCCGAAACCGAGCCTGCCACGTAGGTGATGGAGGTAACGAGACTGTGAATGACGCCCCTGTCTTTAAAGCTTTCAATCAGGTTCTTGGCGCCCGTGAATTTTCCATCTTTGTCTGTGAGGGTGAGGATGAAGTTTGTGACCAGCGGATATGTCACAAACAGCAGCAGGAATACAACCACCGGCAAAACGAATCCCACGCCTTTGAAGGATCCGGGAAGCGAAAAAAACCTGCGACTCACTTGCATTTCCTCCTGCAACACGGCTCATCAAATTGAGCACGGGATAGAACGTTTTGGTCCAGTGGTCGTGAATTTGCCGGCAGATTATCATGTTAGACGCCTAAAGTCAACAATAATAAGCAAAGAACCACAAAATAACACAGTATGCAACACAAAATCGCTCTCATTTGCTATAATGAAAGAGTCGAAGGGTGTGCAACTCAATTTTCCCAAGGAGAATCATCGCATGACGAAGGATACCAATTTATTTGCCGAGGGCCGCAAGATCAAGATCGTTGAGTACCTCGAAGAGCACAAGCGAGCCTCAGTAGTCGAGCTGGTAGATTATTTCAATGTTTCAAGCAGCACGATACGCAACGATCTCAAAGATTTGGCTAGCGCCAATCTGCTGATCCGAACCCACGGCGGCGCGATCGTCAAGAGCCAGACCGGATTTGAATTGAAGTCAAAGCAAAAGGTCGATCAGAATCTGGAGGCAAAACAGAAAATCGCAAAGCTGGCGCTTGGACTGATAGAAGACGGCGATACAATTCTCATGGATTCGGGCACAACGACCCTCGAGCTGGCCAAACAGCTGCGCCAAATCCGGGACCTATCGGTTGTGACAAACTGCCTGCTTATTGCGATGGTGCTGGAGAAGATCGAAACAGTGGAGGTCATCATGATGGGCGGTCTCCTGCGCAAGGGTTTTCACTGTACGGTTGGGCTGAGCGGACGCGATATCCTCAGCGGGCTGACGGTAGACAAGGCTTTCATGGGATTGAACGGCTTCACTGTCGAGAGGGGTGCGTCGACGCCGAACATCAGCCATGCTGAGATAAAAAAAGCCATGATCAAAATCGCAAAAAAGGTGGTTGTTCTGTGCGACAGCAGTAAGTTCGGAAGGGATTCTTTTGCTCAATTCGCGAGCCTCGATGATATCGATACTCTTGTCAGCGATAAAATTCCTGATACGGTTAGAGGCGCCTGCGAAGAAAAAGATATCGAGACTCTCTGCCCGACAGGGCTATAGATCGGTGAGGGTACAGAGATGAGCAAGGTGGTAGATCGGTCAGAACAAGGCATCGCAAAGCTCGGTTTGGGGTGCTGGTTTTTCGGAGAGTTTAGCCGACCTGATCAAGACGATATCGAATCAATCCTGGCTATTCGTTCCGCCTTAGCCCATGGTATTACGCATTTCGATACGAGCCAAAGCTATGGCGGTGGACACTCCGAAGCAATTCTCGGTGTCGCACTTCGCGGGGTGACCCGGCCCGGCTTGGCCCAGGAAGTCATCGTCGGGACCAAGATCAGTTGTGTGGATAAGAATCGGACGCTCCAGGCCGTCATGGACAGCCGAGCTCGATTGAACCGCGACACCATCGACATCTTCTATATCCACTGGCCCCGTGAGGGGTGCAGCCTACCCGACATGATGGAGGGACTGGAGACAGCGCGGGAGAGGGGATGGATTCGCCGGATAGGGGTCAGCAATTTGTCGATCCAGCAGATGGAGTCCGTGATGCGCGTCGGAACCATTGACGTGCATCAGATGTGCTACAATCTACTCTGGCGCCATCCAGAGCGGGAGTTGCTCCCCTTCTGCATCGAAAATGACATCGCCGTCGTCACATACAGCTCCATCGCCCAGGGCATCCTCACTGATAAGACAAAGGTGGTTCCCCGCTATCCCTCGTACGACAATCGTCAGAGGACCGTCTACTACGATGAACCAGTATGGCCTCACGTCTACAAGGCGGTTTCAGAGCTGAAACAGGTCGCTTTACGAGCTGGCATGGCATTATCCGATCTGGCGATTCTTTGGGTTATGTCGCGGTCGGGGGTCGAAACGGTTCTTGTTGGCGCAAGAAACCGCGCTCAGGTAGAAAGCAACGCCTCGGTCCTTGCGGTAAAGGTGGACGACCAAACGTTGGCGGAGATGACCGATATCTCGAACCGCGCGATGGCGCACATCCCGGATGTCGGAAATATCTTCAAGCACTACCAGTAGGCAACCGCACGATCCGCTGGAGACTCCGTTCTCATGTTTCAGCCCATGGTTGTGTTTCCGTTTTCACAGTCTTTCCGCTGCGAACACATTCGTCTACGAGCAGCGCAAGGTAGTGATCCTGTGAGGCTTCGGAAAGGCTATAGAGAGGAGGTCCGCCCTTGGTGTACGCATCCATCTTTTCGAGGCAGGAGGCGACAGCTATCTCATCGTCGGAAAGCCTCCCCGGGACAAAAGGATTTTCATACACCCATTGGTCTCCTGCAAGAATCCCTTTGAAGTAGTAGCCTTCCAGATTCCCGTGTTCTCCGGCTTCCTCTCTGGTGAGCTCAAGCCTGATCGGCTTGTCATAGCTCTTTAAGTAGCGGACCTCTCTGTCCTTGATCTCCCCCATGGTCCCGCGGACAGTCAAGCGTTGTGAGCGAATCCAAGAGAAGTACTGATCGCTTACAAAATCGTAGACACCAAGCTTGTCCTGGAATTCCAAAAAGGCGAACACTTGACTTGAGGTCACGATCTTCTCTTCCTTCGGAGGGCCGGATCGGTTGGGGCCGTCGGTTATCGGGGAGTCGAATCCGTAGGTCGTTATTCTGGCATTTTCGTAAGCGATCCCCAGAAACCTGCGAATCAGGCTGATGGCGTGGTACCAGTGACAGACAGAAATCTGGGCTTCGCTTACCTCGCCCAGTTTTCCGGAGCCCGCGATAGCGAGCCTCGCCGCATGCAACGGTTGAAGGTGATACTGCTCGGCTATCTGAATGAGAGGCGCTTCCTCACGATGCTTGTTTAGGGCCAGCAGTGCCTGATGGTCTTTCGCAGGGGGTGTTTCGCAAAGCACGTACATTCCGCTCCGAGCTAGATCGAGGCAAATTTCAGGGGCGACGAGTCTGGGCACGGAGACGACGACAAAAGAGGGCTTCTTGTTTTGAAGCAGAGAATCAACGTTGCGGAACGTCGGCACCTTCCACTTCTCTTCAATCCTCTTTCCCTTTTCATGATCTCGAACCACCATTCCACATACACTGAATCTCTCCGGAAGGGCCCTTGCGGGCTCCAGGAAAAACTCCGATCTCCATCCGCCGCCAATGATCGCGAAATTCGTCATCTTTCTCCCCCTCCTCGACGAGCAATCTCCGGTCAGGAGAATCTCGTGCCTATAATGAATATTTCAGCTGCGCCCTTGGATTCCCTTCGGCGTTTAATGCTTCAAAGTGATCGCAAGGGGCTCCCGACCATGTTTGTACGCGAGAATCCAACTTTTGCCAACAGGTTGCACCTTTTCTCTGGACTCCCTCGACTACGGCTTTTATCGGCCGGTCGAAAGCCATCTGCCTGGAGGTTCCGTAGGCTCCCGAAACGATATACTCACCCGGAGCTGAGCCTCTCACGACCTGATTTGTGGTGTAGAGCAGCTTTGCCTCCGGCAGGGAAAGATTCACCCAAAGAAACCGCGCCTCCTTGGCTCGCATCTCCAGATTCCCGCTGTTCGGAATGACGAGGGCCTGATTTCCCAGGCGAAGATGAAGCTTTGTGCATGCCTCCTCTCCCTGGATCGTCGCTGCCGCTACAAGCGTCGGTCCTCCTTCTGAACCCCTGGCAGCAAAGAAAATGCCCCCATCGTCGGAATAGACGACTCGCTTAAGCCCATGAGGCTTGACGATCAGGTCATCGAAGAGCCGTTGAGTGGTTGCTGTGAAAAAGACTGGTAGAAGGCCCATAACCGTCGCCCGGCCGCGCTCCAACCTCTCAGTGGCGTCGCGGCGATTTTTTGACCCGCAGCTTCTGCAAGGCGATAAAAGGGGTGTCCGTCACGGTCCATCGTGAGAACGGCTGGATAGTAGAGAACTTCCCTTCCATAGGAAAGATGCTCCTCGATAAAAGATGCTCCCCTCGGAGTGATCATTCCGTTATTTGGAACGACGAGAAGCTTGGTCTCCTCCCCGGCCTTGCGGTTGGGATGATCGAGGCTCATAAACTCGAAATTGACGGAAAGATGCGTGAGGACGCGACATGGAGGTAGCAGTGTCCGCTTGAAAACATTGAAAGGCCTTTATCCTCCATAAAACGGGAAAAGGAGCCGTGGTCGCCGGAGTTCCAGGGCCAGTTTTTATTGACAGGCTCGTTCATGGTAAAGGGCAGGCCGAATCCCTGATCTTGCATATTCCCGGCCAGCCTCCGGATAAACTCGAAGATGTGCCATTTCCTGAAGCGCAGCCAGTCTAGAGCAAGGCGATATTCCGATAGAGAAGAAGTTACACCGGCTCGGGGAGACTTTCTCCGTTGAAATCAAAGCGTTCCTCCTCCGGCTCGTGCCATTGCCAGGGGATATAAGATGCGACGCAGTTGGGGCCGCCCTCCGAAGCGCCCCCGATCAGCTTGGACCAGTCTTCTCTCTTTGATCTGAAGTACTGTATTTCAGCGGAGCGCTGAAAACGCGGCGTTCCATCAACAAGAAGGCGCCTGGCCTTGAGGGTCACGCGGGATTCCATAATTTGCACTCCTTCCGGTACGGCAGAATCGCCAGTCCTCTCGTCTTGGAGCTTAGCGAGATGCGTAGTGCAGGCTCGAAGAGATAACAACGGGAGCTGGAAGGCTTATCGAGGCTTCAGGATCGCCTGGTCCTTTATACCCGTCATCTCGTTGTTTTGTCGAGACTGTGTACTCGTCTGGATCTTTCTACATAGCCGTTGAGTTTGGGGCTTCGAGGTGGAAGGACAAAGAGCTTTATCTCTTTCCTTCGACATGCCTCTTCGATCTCCGCCATAAGCTCAGAAGCCCCTTCTATTTGATTGGCTTTTATCTCATAAGGAGATTCGGCTTGGAGGGCACGCTCCTTTCTGTAGGATTTGCAACGCAGTAGCGGGTCGAAATAGAATGTCTCCTTCCCTGCGGCACACTTAATGACCGATGGCCCTGGCTATATGGCTTTTACCGTTATGGAAAACTTTCCATAACGGCAAGACTCATCTGGCAACCGCCATCGGCGTGGAGGCATGTAAGCAAGGCAAGGAGGTGAGCTGGAAAGATACCATAAAAGACTTGAGAAAATGGACCTGATCATTTTCGATGAGTGGTGGTATGTACCGGTCGATCGGGATGGGGCAAGACTCCTGTTTCAGATTGTCTCCGATTGCTATGAGAGGCGAAGCGTCATCCTGACCACATATCTGGAGTTCTCGCGGTGGGTGAGCATCTTCTACGATGAGCACATGACCACCGCGATGATTGACCTACTAGTGCATCACTGTCACTTATTGGTGTTTGACGGAGAGAGCTGGCGAATGAAAACTCGCTCATCCGGCAATAACTTTTTCCCCACCCGGTGTCTGGGGAATTGCTACCTGCACAAAACATCCGATTAGAATCAGTATTAAAAATAATCCCATTATGGACTCCTCTCTAATGCATGATATTGAATGTTTAAAGTGTGAACCAAAGCACCGCACATTTTTAAACCCTTCCCATATTAGGGAAGGCAAAGCTGCTGAGTGACCCGCAGAAGTCGAGTTGAGGGAAAAGTTCGCTCATTTCCCTCCTTATCCGCCATATCAACATCTCGTTCAACAGGACCCCGCCCCCCAAGGGGTATATCCGGGATACTAAGCCCGCATTGGAAAAACAAGCTGAAAATACGAAAAGGAGAAGAAAAGCGCTGATGCCGCTTACTTCAAAACCAGCAGTAGAGGGTCTTGAGGCAGATAGATAGGTATCGAAAAACTTCTGTTGATACCATGAATCGCGGGCCGAAGGAAAGAGTTTCCCCCGGCATCAACGCCCTTCATGTGTTTCGATTTGTACGCTCTATTTGGTGGATAGCTGACTATCGTCGCTTTTGCGGTCGGTTCAACTTGCAGCAGTCGAGCTGCCCCGATCCAAAAGCCTCTCGATTAGCCCTTGTCAATCTGGCTATAAACCTCTGAACAAAGCCCTGTTTTTCTGTCACTTTTTTCGACGGAAAACCGGCCTTTTCCAGTATCGACTTGATGCCTGAGTAACTGAGAACCTGCGGAAAGCAATCGACCGTCACCCTATCGCCGTCTATCCTGACCGATTCTACTCCTTCTACGGACAGAAGCTTATCTCGTAGACCGTTTCCATCCAGTTGAGACCGGATACCCTCGGCGACGATTACGTGTTGCTCGGTCTGTATGTTATCCTCCATCTCCTTGTCCTCCTCTATCACATCTCTCTATTTAGATTTGAGTTTGCTTCGAGAAGTCTCAGCTGTGAAGGGGCAACCTGTTGTCTCTTATCCCTTTAGATACTTCTCAGGATTCTCATCAAATGCCTTCTTGCAGCCTGGAGCACAGAAATAGTAAGCCACTCCGCGGTATTCGCTCTTGTACTGTGCCTCCGCCTCTTTGACTTCCATTTTGCAGACCGGATCGATTGCCATAGCATCCCCCTTGATTATGTGTAGTGAAAATCTTCACAATACCATACCCCCCTAGGGTATGAATATAACTTACTTAAAAACTAAGGTATGGTCAATAAACGCAGGAAGCGAAAGTCCGGATTCCCAGGCACGCCTGGTCCCGATGACGGCAACCATGGCCGCCGTCATCGATTGCCTTGTGCGGTATATGACAGTAGATACGAACAATCGACATGTCCGGGAGAGATCAATGTCACTGCACTCTGGAGAAAACATCAGAATATTATGTACCGCTTTCTTTTTCTCGCCTTGATAAACATTGCCGCATTTACCAAGCCAAGGATTGAAAATGTAGAGCGGAAGCCTGCAAACCACGGGTATACGATGAGAAGACACAGGCAATTTTGGAGCATTCTCTAAAGGAAACAACCAAGCTGTCATCAATAGACCATAAAATCTTCTCCGTAGATTGGAAAGCAAGACATGGAAGTTTTTTTCCGGATAAGAAAGGAGAAGGATTATCTCGACGACAGCATCTACACGATGAGAGTCCACTGCAAACACATCGGTATGAGAGATGTCGAAAAGCTGAAAGATGAATTGTTGGCGATAAGATTGCCAGTGAAGCACAGAAACAAGGTGTTTGCGGAGAGCCTCTATGGAAACTGTTCAGCGTCAACTATTTGTCCCTAAAAACGACAATTATTTTTCGCGTTCTTTCTTACCCGTCTCCGTATTTTAGGGGTGAATGAAGACGGGCTTAGATTTCTACATTGTGACCTCCTTCTGAGTGAATCGGCGGAATTGAGGGAATTTGCCATCTAACAACAAACAAATCCCTCTCGTAGATTGTCGTGGTTGCATTTTCTGGGAGCAAGTGGTATCTGGGTGCCCCTGGATTTTCACACCTTTGGCCGTCATTTTTTTCTTCCTCTCTTTGCATCCTCCAGGCGATAGCTGGGGATGTTCAACTCCAGGATCACGCTGTGATGAACCAATCGATCGATGGCAGCCGCGGTGGTCATGGGATCTTTAAAAATCTTCTCCCACTCTGAAAAGGGAAGGTTGCTTGTTACCATAACAGTTCCCCGCTCGTAGCGGTGAGCTAAGAGGGTGAAGAGCACCTCCATCTCCTC
Source organism: uncultured Spirochaetales bacterium (assembly GCA_964561715.1). Taxonomy (GTDB): domain Bacteria; phylum Spirochaetota; class Spirochaetia; order SZUA-6; family CAZLRN01; genus CAZLRN01. Next base: position 6,955 of record CAZLRN010000055.1, on the reverse strand, counting down.
TCGGTTTTGCTGCACATATCCGATATCGTCGATGAGCAGGGCCTGGAAGCGTGAGAGTTTTCTCAAAATAGAGGCCAGCTTAAGCTCCTTCTTCGCGATGAGAAGCTCCTGCTTCAGGGCGCACAAAAGATGGGTCTTGCCGCTTCCCGGATTGCCGAAGGCCAGCACATTTTCCGCGTGATCGACAAATGTGCCCTCTAAGAGCACACTCAGCTGGGCGTCCACTTTTGTCGGAAGACGGCTTCTGTTGAAGCTATCCAGATTCTTCTCCAGAGGTATCTTAGAGACCCGCAAGAGCCGTTCGATTCGGTTCTTCTGCCGTTGTTCGCGTTCACGCTCGAGTACTTCTGCCAGGTACCTCTCGTAGCTGTAGTGTTCAGAGCGGGCCTGATCGGCCAACTGCTCGTAGCAGGCCTTGATGCCTGGCAGCTTCAAGGTTTTTAAGGTTTCGGCGATCTGTAATGACATCACATCGCCTCCTTTTGTCCTAGAAGCCCGTCGTAGCTGCTCAAGTCCACCTTATCGATGTGTACTTTAGTTCTGGGAGGGACTGAGGCTTTCCAATTACGCACGATCATCCCTACCTCTGCGGAGCTGACCGGTCCTCCTAACCCCAGCAGAGTCTCTAAAGCCTTGTCGACCAGACTCTCTCCTTCGGTGGCTGCCAGATACAGGACTGCGAGCTACTCCTTGGAGGCTTTTTGAACCGTATGACGGCTCTTTAGCTGGTCGTAGAGCATACGGAAACGACTGGAGGGGAAAAGGTCCTCCCGGTAGCGATAGTTTTCAAAGGCTCCTGGTTTGCAGACCAACCAATCGATGATGTGCCGGTATTGAATGCGGTGTTTGCCTTCACCTCGAAGTCCGGGAGTGATGATAGGCGAGTTTGCAATCGATCTTCTGATCCACTATCCTTTTGATCATGTCTGATAGCCAGACGAATCAGTCGCAGTTCGAAAACATCTATCGCTCTGAAGCGTTCAAAGGCGAGAAGGCAGCTTACTTTCTGCGGTGGGTGGTCGTCTCACTCCTGATACCAGCGGCGGTACTCATGCTCGCTGCCGGCCGCTATGTAGAATCCTTACCCTATTCCTTTGCGATGATAGGGGTGGCGGTCGGGTACAACCTGCTATTTGACCGTGTTTTACAGACAAGACACATTGAACAGGCCGTGGATTAAGTACGTATCGAAGGAGGTGGCCGAGAAGCTGTTGAAGGTCCCTTATTGTTGAGAGGAAAGAACGCCTACATAACAGTCCTCTTTGTAAACATAAGGGGGCTTACCGCCTATTGCACCTCTCGATCGGAATCCGAGATCCTCGATTTTCTCAACTTCTTCTACAATGCCGTAGCTACCTGCATCAAAGCTCCTCGCGGGCTGATCAACAAATTCATCGGAGATTCGGTGTTCGCCATATTGGGCGCGCCTGACGAATTCGAGAATACAGAGCAGAAGGCTATCTGTGCCGCCAGTGAGATATTGGAGCTGGTTACCGAATGTCGCTATGACTTCGAAAGGCGTTTTGGAATCGATCTTTGTATAGGCATCGGTATCGAATCGGGAGACTCCCTCGTTGGCAATGTCGGCTCCTCCGATCATATCGAATACACGGCTCTTGGTGATGTCGTGAATATGGCGTCCCGCTATGAGAAACTGAATAAACGCTTCGACACACAGATACTCTTTTTGAAAACGGTCAAAGAGACGATTGGAACCACTTTAGAAGGAACCGAGCTTCAGTCCTTAGGGGAACACCAGGTGCGGGAAGCGGAGGAGAAACGGCCCTTTTACACGATCAGGGATTTCGGCCGAATGGAGCCGAAAGAGGTGTCAATCTAAAGACGCAGCGGCAGAGAAAATGTAGCAAAGGGAGGAGACAAAAATCCATGCAAGAAATCAGGTCAAAGTATGTAACTGCCAAGTTCGGCCGGATTGTTCCGGTACGATTACTCCCTGGAACGGACGTTATGAATGGTCTTAAAAAAGTCTGCGAGGATAACAGCGTTCGTCACGGCTATCTTCTGATGGGTATCGGCACTGTCAACGAAGCAACAATACAAATTTTCCGTCCAAAGCCGGAATCGAGACTGGGAGCTGGTTACACTGAACCCGAAACGATACCAGGTCCCATAGAGATTCTGGGATTATCCGGAATCATCTTTCAGACAGATGCGGAAGAAACCGCGCTGCACCTGCACGCCAGTTTCTGCGATAAAGATGGAAAGATACTAGGGGGGCACGTCGTGCCAGGAGGCAATCCTATTTGTGCAACCCTGGATGCCTGCATCGCCGAAGTGTCCGGAGCCAAATTCTTGACAAGATACGATGAAGAGACGGATCTCAATCTCTTCAGCCCAGAGAAAGAATAGGCGGATTTCGTTTTTAGCCCCGAGGGAAGAAAAATCCCAAACATATTTCAAGATTTGTTTACAGTACGATTGGGCGCCATACTATGACGGTGGTTCGCTGCGGAAGACGACTGTGTACACTGAGTTCTCGCAGCGAAGGTACTCCATTCGCCTGAAGCTCGCCAGAAGGTCATAGTGGTTTTTGGGAAGGTGGTTTTCGCCTAACAGTCCCCTAGGCGACATCCGAGTAGACATTCAGGCGATTCTATCCGTAGAACAGCAAGTCCAAGTTGCAAGCGTGCGATTTGCCCGCTATCATGATCGCGATACATTGCTGATGTGCGCAAACTATGCATTCGGGATACTCTTGCGTTTCAGGAGAGTTCGTTTCAAACGAAGGCTCTTGGCAGGTTTCCGTTGAGCTTACTCCTGTGGTGTCTTCCCACCTCAGGAGTGCCGCCCTTGTTCAACAAAAGGAACGAAGATCTAGACCGAGATAGAAGGGGAGTATCAGATTGAAGAACGACGGCAGATCGCACAGGATTCCACCCAAGATGCAACCTGTGTTCGACAGCATAGTCGAGCTAACGGACAGTGTTTGCGAAAGGCATTTGAACGATGAATATGCTGAGTTGGCACGGGAAATTACAGCTGTTCTGTCCCGTAAGCGCCCGTCTCCCTTGCTTCGAGGCGACACGAATGTTTGGGCCTGTGGCATCGTGTGTGCGCTCGGGCATGTTAACTTCCTGTTTAATAATAGTCAGGAGCCTTACCTGAGCGCCGAGCAGCTCTGTGATCTCTTTGGGGTGAAGAAGAGCACTGGATACAACAAGTCCAGGGTAGTCCGCGATACGCTCAAAATGAGGCAGTTTGATCCCCGTTGGTATCTGCCTAGTTTGATGGATGAGAATCCATTGGTGTGGATGATTGAAGTTGGCGGGATAGTTGTGGATGCGCGATGGGTTCCTCGCGAAATCCAGGAGATTGCGTATCGAAAGGGATTGATTCCATACATTCCTGAAAAGAAAGAGGAAGAAATTCCCGTCCATCCAGGGAAGAGCACCGCCTCCAATAACGACGAGCAAGATGGGCTGCCGGATAACAAAGAGAAGGAGCGGAAACACAAGGAAAAGCCTGAAGATCCGTCACAGCTTTCCTTGGATTTCTAGGATACGAGGGGAAGGGGTTCGTCACGGCGAAAAAGAAAAAGATTCCAGAGAAATACCAAAGGTGGATCGTTGCTCGGAAAAGATTCCATCTTTCTCATACCCAAATACAAATGGCGAGAGAATTGGGGATGAATCCACGGAAGTTTGGCAGTCTTGCGAATCACAAACAGGAACCTTGGAAGTTGCCTCTGCCTGATTTCATCGACAAACTCTACTACAAGCGCTTCAAAAAGGATCGGCCTGAAACGGTGCAGTCCATCGAGCAAATGATCAAAGATCAGAATCGGAAGAAAGAGGAACGGAAAGCACGGAAAAGAGCTGAGGAATCACAACAAAGCTCTGACGTTTGATCCGATGTTCCGAGAGTGACACTGAATGTCACCAACATTCCTTTTCAGCCTTCGCTTCCGCAAACATGCACCTTGAGGTTACTCCTATCCACCAACAACCCTTTTCTACCCGGACGCATTTCTTTTTTCTTTCTATATTTTGTGGCTATTTACAATTTGATACCACAATATATACTATCTATCATGAAGATAATAATGGGAACGGTTAATAGATCGTTTGGGAGGGGAAATGAATTTTAACTTACATAAACTCGACAAAATTGAACCTGGCACCGCTGAAGCAGATGAGATGCTAGAAGAATATCAAGATTCTCTGATAGATAGATTCGTTGACTCTCCTGAGGGACAGGCTCGTTTAAGAGTTGATCCAGAAATGGGTTTTTGGGTAGCACAACTTATTTACTATGGTGACGGATACATCGGTGTTACGGTACCACAGATGACATCCGAAGATGTGGCAGAAATTGTTACAGAGCTGTTTCCCCGTAAGATATCGTTGCCCTCACCTGACGATGCTGATGATGCCATTCCTGAGCTAGAGGCATTCTGGGAGTATCTAAAACGAGAATACAAGCTGCCCAATGCTGACTCGATTATGAGAGTTCTTCACAAAGTCGAACCGGAGTTTAAAGGAATGATGAATGATCCTTCAAGATTCGGGATGGCAAAATCCTTTTTCATGATGGGTCAGTCTCTAGGCTTTGATATGACCAAAAAAGAAGACAGTAATGCATTCGTAACTATCTACAATGCGAGTGTGTTAGCTGAACAAGAAGGGATTCACGAGTCTTCTTCCGATTTGCCGAGTTATGCCAAGGCTCAAAAGACCATGTCGAAGAGGAAGAGGGTGGAGAAGAGAAAACGCAAAATCGCTAAGGCCTCTCGAAGGAAGGGCAGAAAGAAACGGTAATTATGCCGGCGGACTTTCGCTAAAAAGAAGAATCAAATGCCTTTTCTAAGTTCTTGCACAAGCGGTGTATCGAGGTCAGAATGTATTCGTGGATAAAGAGTTTTATCGTTTACTCATACGGAAATCCATAGATGATTTGGATCGCAGCCTGCTGGAGCTGCAAGAAAAGCATATTAAAGCTGAGCTCTTTCTCGTGTATAGCGAGGTCAATACCTAAGTAGAGCGCCTACAAGTCTCCTTCGAGCTGTTCTACCCCTTGACCACAGTCTGTCGAACCAGAAATCCTTATGTCATACAGGAGAATGCTGGTTTCAACGGTATTCGCAGCTATTAAAAAAGCAATTAATCTCCTTTAGAATCACATGCTCATCTGCTGTAGCCAACCTCCCTGCTGAGATTCCCGCTTTTCAGACCACGATCAACAAATGGATGGTGTGAGTTCAGCAATAAGTCCTTTTAGCACAGCAAAATACACAAATTATCCAGGATCAAGAAAGACAGAAGTTGATGCCCTTGAGAATTTTACTGAGGCAATATCTGGCTAAATAACTCTCGAATATATATAGAGTTATGAATCATGTTATTGAAATACGAGTTGGCAGGCAATTTGCAGTTTTGGCTTGTAAAGGTGCATCAGCTGAAGCCTTTCTGCAAACGACTTTGCGATTTATATAGTGGAGGATTTAAAATGAAGCACATCAAATTCATCTATGTTTCGGTTGGATTAATTCTGGCATTATCCATTTTGCTAATTGGCTGTGCCCTCGAACCCGATGAGTATCGTTTTGTCGAGTGGGTGGGAACAGACTTGGGCAGTCCCGGTGAAGGAGCGTGCACGCTGAAGGACCTTGCACTCGATCCTTCAGACAACAAGCCGGTCGTGGCTCACAGGGAATTGAATCCACCGTATGCGATTCATGTAAAGAAATGGTCGACCGGAACTACGTGGACGGATTTGGGACCTTCGCCCCCGATATACGGAGAAAGCGAAGCCATAGCCGTAGATCCCTCCGACAGCAACCCGGTCTTGTCGTTCGTGGATTATGACAACGGCTGGAACGTGCATGTCTTGAAATGGTCTAGCAATACCACATGGACTGACCTCGGTTTCCCCAGCACGGCCGGTGCAGGGGGGTGGAATGGAATTCCTTCGGTAATAATCGACACGGTAGACAACCGCCCGCTTGTTGCATTCTGTGACGATTCAAACGACGGTAGAATTCGAGTAAAGAAGTGGCTTAGCGGCACAACCTGGACCGATTACGGTTTCCCAAGCTCCGGACCTGGAGCTTTTCCGTGGATGGTCGTCAGTCCGTCGGATAACAAACCAGTTGTGGTTTTTTCGGATCAAGACAATGGCGATAGGGCACGTGTAAAGAAGTGGTCGAGCGGTACCACCTGGACCGATCTGGGATTTTTAAGCACAAGCCCGGTTGCAAGCGCAACGGGAATCGTCCTCGATCCAGTGGACAACAAGCCGGTTGCTGGCGTCACAGAAGGCGTAATAGGGTCGGATACGTTTCTGCATATTCTAAAGTGGTCCAGCGGTACGTCATGGAGCGATATGGGATACCCAATTACGGGAGGTGGAAATTTTTCGTTGGTACTCGATCCCCGTGACAATAGACCCGTCGTGTCGAGCTGGGGAGATTACCACGTGGACCCGCCGACCAAGCATATCTTCAGTCTGTTTAAGTGGTCAGGAGGTACCTCTTGGATTGATAAGGGTTACCTTGCCTCGGTGGAGCATGCATGCTTCGGCGTATTAGCGTTCAATCCATCGGACAACCAGATGGTCGTACTGTATACAGATGAATCTGGGACACTTCGCGTAAAGAAGGGAGACTTACCGTAAAGGCGATATGTATCTATATCTGCCGAGTCCATAATTAAAATCCAGCATGAGGGTAGATACCTTTTCCTGTCAATCCGAACAGGCTCTCCCCCTGGTGGTGATTCCGATTATCGAGTACGATAGCGTGGTGGATATCAAGATCGCAGTTTTTGCTTCCGGGAGGGGAAGCAACTTCAAAGCCATCCTTGAAAAAATCGAAAGCGGCGCCATAAAAAACGCTCGGGTGGGTGTCGTCTTGAGCAACAACAGCAAATCAGGCGCCCTCCAATTGGCCATCGATCATGGGATCCAGGCCGTGCATATCTCAAGTGTGACTCATCCA
>CAZLRN010000054.1:4129-15486 GCA_964561715.1 uncultured Spirochaetales bacterium | reverse complement strand
TTGCTCTGCAAGCTTGTAGCAATTCCGACTCAGATCGGTTTTGAGAAAATCTTGCCAGAATAACAATAAATTGAGTCGGAATTGCATAGACCGCTATCAGCGCAACGGACTCTGATCCTGCTGTACGCGGGAACCACAAATCTGAAAGGGAACTGTCTACTAGACTCTTGTTGACGCAATACTAGACCTTTTCAAAGAAATCGGCGAAGCATAGAATCAAAGCGGAAGGAGACGGTCATGGCTCTCTACCCTGGCGAGGAACGCGAGGCCCGAGTGTCGCATATATTTCTGCATAAGGCTGTAAGCGAGGTTTTTGGGGCCTGCGGGATGAACACCGACGACGCCCACCTGCTTGCGGATACCCTTGTCACGGCGGATCTGCGGGGGATCCATTCTCACGGCGTCATACGAGTTCCCGATTACGTGAAGAAGCTCCAAGAGGAGGGAGTCGATCCCAGGGGAAAGCCGCTGATTGCAAAGGACTCCGGGGTGGCCCTGGTCATAGACGGTGGCAATAGTATGGGACAGATCGGCTCGACCTTCGCCATGAAGCAGGCCATCGAGAGAGCCCAGACCCACAACCTGGCCCTGGCCGCTGTTAGGGGCAGCAATCACTGCGGAGCCATGTCCTACTACACGGTGATAGCTCTCCCCCACGATATGATTGGAATCGCGGCAACCAATGCTCTCCCAACCATGGCTCCGTGGGGTGGAATCGACAAGATCCTCGGTATCAATCCTCTGTCAGTGGCCATTCCGGCAAGTCGCGAGCACCCGATTGTCTTCGACGCGGCTTTCAGCTACTCCTCTCACGGAAAGATACGAGTCTACAATCAGAAGGGGCTTTCCATTCCCGACACATGGGCCTTCGACTCCAAAGGCCATCCCACCACCGATCCCGCCGAGGCCATACCCGGTTTGCTTCAACCGATCGGCGGCTACAAGGGAACAGGTCTTGCACTGCTGACTGGCATCCTCTCGTCTCTTCTTTCGGGAGCCAGCTACGGTACTGAGCTGGGAAACATGGTCGACGGTCCGAAACCCGGCCAGGACGGTCATTTCTACCTGGCTCTCAAGATCTCGGCCTTTATCGAGCCTCAGAGCTTCAAAGAGAGGGTGGATAAAATCATTGCGGAGATACACGCCTCAGCGCTGGCGCCGGGCCATGATCGTGTCTACTACCCCGGCGAGATGGAGGCCCTGATCGAAGATCGCTACAGGCAAGAGGGAATCCCTCTCAACACGGTCACCTTGAAGGATATCGCGGAAACGGCGAAGCACCTGGGTGTCGATCCAGCGCTGCTCGAGTGGGAAGCTGCTGGAGGAAACGTCTAGATGGCTGCCGGGAACATCATAGACAGCCATTCGACTACTACTGGATGAGCCCCGCCACGTCTCAACTCCGCCGCAACTTTCTGCCGAAAGACCTCAGCACGTCTCTCGAAACGTGCGGTGTCGAGCGAACAATCGTCGTCCAGGCCCATCCCTCGCTCAAAGAGACGCATCACCTCGCGCAGCTGGCCGAATCCCATGCCTTTATCGGAGCCATCGTGGCCTGGGTCGACCTCACCGATCCGCAAATCGATGAGATCCTCGAGGAGCTCTCGAGATACGCCAAGGTAAAGGCGGTGCGACACCAGAGAGCAGAAGATGAGGGAGGGAACTGGTTCCTGAAAGAGGATGTCATCCGAGGCCTGACGGCTGTGGCACGGAGCGGTCTCGCCTACGATATGTTGATTCGACCGCAGCACCTCTCCTCTGTGCCCCGGGTGATGGAAAGAATCCCGCAGCTGCGTCTTGTCATTGAACATATGGCCAAGCCACCCATAGCTTCGAAGCAACTCGAGCCCTGGGCCAACGGCCTATCCGCCGTCGCCGAGAACCCTTCGATCTTTTGCAAGGTATCCGCCCTGGTTACCGAGGCGGATCATTCGAACTGGACTGTGGAAGATCTCAAGCCCTACGTGCAGCATGCCTCATGTGCCTTCGGGATCGAGCGTCTCATGTGGGGAAGCGATTGGCCCGTATGCCTTCTGGCAGCCAGTTACGAACGAGTCCTGGAGTCGAGCCTCGAAGCTATGGGGCCGCTTGATCCCAGAGAAAGGGCTCTCTTTCTGGGCGAAAATGCCCACTCCTTCTACGGACTCGCGTGACAGCCCTAGCCTGATAAGCCGCCTGAGCTGCCTATTGCTTCATCCCGTGTCAACCGATACTATTCTCAGTCGATTAAAACTCTCAGCAGGGGGAAGTCCGCTCTTATGCATTTCAAGAGAATCCTCGCGTTTGCCCGAAGGCATCACAGGTTGCTGGCTGTTGCCTTGCTCTTCGCCATAGTGGCCGTATGCGCTTCGCTGGTACCACCTGCGCTGGCTGGAACCATCGTCGATAGAGTCTTCGTCGCCTCGGTGCAAGACGGCGACTTCAAGGGCAGGGTGCGACTGCTTTCCCTTCTGATCCTGGCTATCATGTCCGCAACTGTACTAAGAGCCATCTCCATATATCTGCGAAACTGGATGTTGGAGCGCTACAGCCAACGCGTTATCCGCGACCTGAAACAGCAAATGTACGACCACATCCAGAGCCTCTCCTTCGATTTTTTTCACAAAACCCGTACCGGAGAGCTCATGGCCCGTATGACCAACGACGTCGAGATGGTCCGCGCGCTCCTGGTGCTTGGCGTCATGCACGGAGCAACGGGGATCTTCTACTTCGTGTCCGCCTCCGCAATCCTGATCAACCTTCACTGGCAGCTGGCTCTTGTGTCGATGCTTGCCGCCCCCTTTCTCTTCGTAGCCACATACAAACTCAGGAGGGACTTCTTCCCGAAGGGCCAGCTGGTGCGAACTCAGTACTCAGCGCTCAACACAGCGGTTCAGGAAAATATCTCCGGCATCAGGGTGGTCAAGTCTTTCATGCGGCACCGTCACGAGCTGGAGAAATTCGACAAGGAAAACACAGGCCTCACTCAGAGACGTGATGATGCGGTCGGGGTCTGGGCCCGATACATGCCCATCATCGAGTTTCTCTCCGGAATTTCAGCAGCTGTGGTGCTGGTTGCCGGAGGTTGGATGGTTATCTACGGGCGCATCACCCTGGGGCTATGGGTGCAGTTCAACAGCTACCTTTGGATGCTGATTCAGCCAATGCGTATGCTCGGAGAGGTCGCGAATCAAATCGCCCTTGCCGAAGCTTCCGCGGAACGAATCTTCGAGATTCTGGATCTGAAGCCGAACATCGCTAATAACCCGGGAGCCATCGCCCCAAATAGAGTCCGCGGCGATGTGGAGTTTCGCAACGTCAGCTGGTCGGTGGACAAGCGGAGCATCCTCAGGAACGTCAACCTCCATGCCAGGCCTGGCTCCACAATCGCCATCATGGGACCCACCGGCAGCGGCAAAAGTTCGCTGGTGCACCTGATTACCCGCTTTTACGATCCGGACGAGGGCAGCGTCTTTATAGACGGTATTGACATCCGGAACTTGGATCTGAAGACTCTCCGCGACAATATAGGCCTGGTAGCCCAGGAGACCTTCCTCTTTTCGGAGACAATGTACAACAATCTCACCTACGGACGGGCCGGTGCTCCCATCGATCTTGTTCAGCGCGTGGCCGTCCAGACCCAGGCTCATATGTTCGTAAGCTCGATGGCCGACGGCTACGGCACCGTGGTCGGAGAACGCGGGGTGGGCCTGTCCGGGGGGCAGAAGCAGAGGGCGAGCATCGCCCGCGCTCTGCTGAAACAGGCACCGATTCTGATCCTCGATGACTCTACGAGCTCGGTGGACACTGAGACCGAAGCGCTGATACAGGACGCTCTGCAAAACCTCGACCATCAGGTCACTACCTTCATCATCGCACACCGCATAAGCTCGGTGCGCCACGCCGATGAGATAATCGTGCTGGACCACGGAGAGATCGTGGAACGGGGCAAGCACGATGAGCTGCTGCGCCGAGGCGGCTATTACTCTGATTTCTTCTCGGTGCAGTATGCGGATGCCGAACAGATTAACGGCAGCAACCTCGGCGCTCCGGCTGCGCAGGAGGACTCCTGATGGCCAGGAATCGCTACTTCGAGGACGAGGAGCTCCAGCAGATCAGCGGGAAGTCCCTCTGGCGAATTCTCTCCTACCTCAAGCCCCACCTCGCCAAAGTGATCGCGTCCGTTGCTCTTTTGCTCCTAACGGCCGTGGCGGCGCAGATCGGCCCCTATCTGATAAAAATCGCGATCGACGTTCACATGCCCGGCAAAAACTTCGTCGGGATCCTGAAGGTGGCCTGTCTTTACGCTTTGATTCTAGCCGCCAGTGCCTATGCGATGCGGCTGCGGCTGCTGCTCATGGTGCGACTCGGAAATCGTGTCATTGAGCAGATAAGGCGAGAGGTCTTTGCCCAAGTCAACCTCCTGAGCTTTCGCTTCTTCGACCAGAGGCCGGCAGGCAAAATCATCCATCGCATTATGGTATACGTCGACCGGCTACAGCAGCTGGTCAAGCATGGAGTTACAAACATTATTGCGGATATCTTCCGTCTGGTCATCATCTTTGTTTTTATGTTCGCCATCTCTCCTCAGCTTTCCCTTATCGCACTGACGGTGACGCCCTTTCTGATGGTCTTCGTATTTCTCGTCAAGAGAAAAATCCGAAGGCTCTGGGATGAATACCAGGCTAAAAGCGCCAACCTCAACGCCTATGCCCACGAAAGCTTTATCGGCATCAAAGTGACGCAAGCCTTCGTGAGAGAGAAAAAGAACTCCGACATCATGCGAGAGCAGCTGGACGACAACTATGGCAGCTGGATGCGGGCCGTCAATCTTTCCAACACGCTCTTTCCGGTAGTACTCATGTTCAACATGACCTCCATCACCCTGGTCTACTGGTTCGGCTACCGTTTTCTGGGTATGGGTCTCGCCACGCTCGGGACGCTTATCGCTTTCAGTTCGTATATCTGGATGATCACCGAGCCTGTCGTCAATCTGAGCACCTTCTACAACGAGATCCTTGTGGCCCTTGCCGCGGCGGAGCGCGTCTTCGACTACCTCGACACTCCCGCTGGTGATGTCGACAGAGGCCGCGCCCGCGTTCTTCCCCCTGTAAGAGGGCGTGTCGAGTTCCGGGATGTCCACTTCGGCTACGATCCCAATGTGCCGGTGCTTCGGGGGCTGAGCTTTATCGTGGAGCCTGGCCAGACCGTAGCGTTAGTCGGCGAAACGGGAGCCGGCAAGAGCACGATCATCAACCTCCTCACCAGGTTCTATGAGATCCAGGGCGGACGCATACTCGTCGATGGACACGAGATCAGGGATGTCACGATGGAGTCTCTACGGGGCCAGGTGGGCGTCATGATGCAGGACCCCTTTGTCTTCTCGGGCACCATCGCCGACAACATCCGATACGGCAAGCTGGATGCCTCGCGTGAGGAAATCATCGAGGCGGCGAGGGCCGTACACGCCCACGAGTTCATCACGGAAATGGAGGGGGGCTACGATGCAGTGGTCAATGAGGCCGGCAACAACCTCTCGGTGGGGCAGAGGCAGTTGATCGCCTTCGCCCGGACCCTGCTCTTCGATCCCAAAGTGCTCATCCTGGACGAGGCGACGGCCAGCATCGACACGAGGACAGAGCTCCTGCTGCAGCAGGCCGTGGCGCGAGTGCTCAAAGGTAGGACCTCCTTCGTGATCGCACACCGCCTTTCTACTATTCGCAATGCGGACAGAATCTTTGTCATTTCCGGCGGGCGCATCGCGGAGCAGGGCAACCACGAGCAGCTCATGAGCCTGGGCGGAAAGTACAGGCAGCTCAACATCTCCCAGTACGAGCAGCTCCTCGCGTGACTATATATCGAGGATGGTTATCGGGAACTAGCCTTAGAGAGAGCGCGCCCGTTTTTCCCGAATCGCCACTTTGACAGACCCCGCTTTCCAGATATCCCGAGCGTACTCCTCGATCGTCCGGTCGCTGGAAAACCAACCCATTTGCGCCACGTTCAGGATGGACATTTGGTTCCACCTCCCAGGATCCCTGTAGACCTGCTCGACATCCTTCTGGCAACCCACGTAGTCTTCGTAGTCGGCCAAGAGCATGTAGCTGTCGCAGTATTCCAGAAGAGACTGGACGAGGGGCTTGAAGAGATCGGGCTGGGAGGGCGAGAAAAAACCGCCGGCTATCATATCGATCGCCTGCTTGAGCTCGGAATGAGCGTCATAGTAACTCCAGGGATTGTAGCCCGAATTGCGTAGGTCGCGAATCTGCTCCTTTGTCAGTCCGAAGATGAAGATATTCTCCTTACCCACCCTCTCTCTGATCTCCACATTAGCCCCATCGAGAGTGCCGATGGTCAACGCTCCGTTCAGGGCGAACTTCATGTTGCCGGTTCCCGAGGCTTCCGTTCCGGCGGTGGAGATCTGTTCGGAGAGCTCCGCTGCCGGGATGATCTTCTCGGCGAGGGAAACGCAATAGTTAGGAAGAAAAACGACCTTGAGGCGATCCCGCAGGCTTGGATCGTTGTTCACAGTGTCTGCCACCGAGTGGATCAGCTTGATGATAAGTTTGGCCATAAAGTAGCCCGGAGCCGCTTTGCCCGAAAAGATGACGGTCCTGGGGAGGGCGTCTGCGGAAGTATCCGCCCTGAGGCGGTTGTAGAGCGTGATCACGTGGAGAACGTTCAGAAGCTGGCGCTTGTATTCGTGAATGCGTTTTACTTGGCAGTCGAATAGGGAGCCTGGATCGACTCTGGTGCCGCAGCACCTCTCGATGTAGGAGGCCAGCATCTCTTTGTTTCTATGTTTGACGGCTCTCCAGCTCTCCTGGAAATCCGGCTCGCCTGCGAAGGGTACGAGTTTCTGGAGCTCATCCAGCCTGGTGATCCATCCTCCTCCTATGCGCTGCGTGATCAGATCCGAAAGGCCGGGGTTGCAGAGCTTCAGCCACCGCCTCTGGGTGATCCCGTTTGTTTTGTTGTTGAACCTCTCCGGCCAGAGCTCGTAGAAATAGCGAAAGACATCCTCCTTGAGAATATCGGTGTGCAGGCGGGATACACCGTTAACCGAGTGGCTCCCGACGATGGCCAGATTGGCCATGCGGATCCGCCTCTCCGTGCCCTCTTCGATCAGGGACATCTCAGCCAGACGGGCCATATCCCCTGGATAGCGTTTCGCGACTTCCTCGAGGAAACGCCGGTTGATCTCGTAGACGATCTGCAAGTGTCTGGGCAGCACACGGGAGAAGAGGCCTACAGGCCATTTCTCCAGGGCTTCGGGCAGGATAGTGTGATTGGTGTATCCGAAAGTCGCCACTGTGATCGCCCATGCTTCTTTCCACGGAAGCCCCTCCTCATCCATGAGAATGCGCATCAGCTCGGGAATGGCGACGGCGGGATGCGTATCGTTCAATTGAATGGCCACCAGGTCAGGAAACCGGTCGAAGCGCTTTTGCTCGGTCTTCTTGTAGCGGCGGATGATGTCCTGAATCGTCGCGGATACGAAGAAGTATTCCTGTTTGAGCCGCAGCTCCTTCCCCTCGAAGACGTTGTCATTGGGATAGAGCACCTTGGAGATGGTTTCGGAGTGATCTTTGTCCGATACGGCCCGCTCGTAGTCCCCGTGATTGAAATAGTCTAAATCGAACTCCCTGCTTGATTTGGCGGACCACAGGCGCATGTTGTTGACCGTGTTATTTCTGTATCCTGGGATGGGTGTGTCATAGGCCATGGCCATGACCCGCTCAGTGTCCTGCCATTCAAACCTCAAGCGGTCTCCGGAGTCTAACGTCTGTTTGACGTGTCCGTAAAAGCGGACCGGATAGAGAAACTCGGGTCTCTCTATCTCCCAGGGATTTCCATAGCGCAGCCAGTTGTCGGGGGTCTCGATCTGATAACCGTCCTGGATCTTCTGAAAGAAGATGCCATAGTCATAGCGGATCCCGTAGCCATATGCAGGCAGTTGAAGCGTAGCCATTGAATCCAAAAAGCAGGCCGCCAGCCGCCCAAGACCGCCGTTTCCCAGTCCCGCGTCGAACTCGATTTCCATGAGCTCCTCCATGTCGTAGCCGAGGTCATGCAGGGCTTTGGATGATTCGCCTTCCAAACCGAGATTGAGGATGGCGTTTCCGAGCGACCGGCCGATGAGGAACTCGAGCGACAGATAGTAGATTCTCTTCGCGTCGTTGTCGTAGTAGCTCTGCTGCGTTTCGATCCAGCGCTCGAAAAGCCTGTCCCGAACGGTCAAGGCAAGACTCCTGAAGTTGTCCCTGCATGTGGCGCTGTACTCGTCCTTTCCCAGGGAGTACTCGAGATGCTCCACAAAGGACTCTTGTAAGGAGCGCCCGTCCATTCCCTTTAACGGATTGGTAGACGGCGTGAGTTTCTGATAGGATGCTTTCAACCGGCGCTGAGGATTTGTCCTGCGGGGTGACGTGCTCTTTTTCTGAGTGCCGCTCTTTGCCCCGGCTCTCTTGGGGGCTGCTTTGTCGGTCATGGTTTTTTCCTTCTCATACGATTCCTGCTGAGAGACAGAACATCAAAGTGAGACCCATTATACACGAATTGGGGGGAATTCTGAATTCGGCTTCTCCGGCGAGGCTGATCGCGCTGCAGTGTCAGGGCCTCCGTGGACGCCGCCGATCCCGACTCCGGGGCTCCTGCCGCTTCGATCTCGTTCCCTTCGGACTGCCCGGCTTTTCAAACTGCTGCTTCGGTCCCCTGGCGAACTCGGGACGAACAAGGCATTTGGCCGAATAGCCGATCAGATCGAACCGCCCGGCCTTACGCAACGCCTCCAGCACCAGGTGCCTGTTCTGAGGCAGGCGATACTGGACCAGCGCCCTCTGCAGGGCTTTCTCGTGCAGGCCTTTGGCACTGTAAACCGGCTTGCCGCTTCGCGGATCCAGGCCGCTGTGGTACATGCAGGTAGAGAGGGTGCCCGGAGTGGGATAGAAATCCTGAACCTGTTCGGGCTGGAGCCGATGGTCGCGGAGGTATTCGGCCAGCTCCACCGCATCCTCGAGCTCGGATCCGGGATGGGATGAAATAAGGTATGGGACCAGGTACTGCTCTTTGCCGAGGTTGCGGTTGATCGCCTCGAAGCGTTCGGCAAAACGATCGAATACTCGGCGTTCCGGCTTGCCCATAAGTCTCAGCACCCGGCTGGAGACATGCTCCGGGGCCACCTTGAGTTGTCCGCTTACGTGATGGCGGCACATCTCGACGAAATAGCTCTCATCTCGATCAGCCAGCAGGTAGTCGTAGCGGATCCCGGAGCGGATGAAGACCTTCTTGACCTTGGGTAGTGCTCGCAGCTTGCGCAACAGCTCCAGATAATCGCCGTGATCCACGTTCAGATTCCTGCAGATATCCGGAAAGAGACACTGGCGGTCCGGGCAGGCCCCGCGGCGTTCCTGCCTGGCGCAGGCAGCCGTCCGGAAGTTGGCCGTGGGTCCTCCCACATCGTGGATATAGCCCCTGAAATCGCTCCGCTCAACCAGGGATTCGGCCTCCCGCAACAGGGACTCATGGCTCCTTCCCTGCACGATCCTGCCCTGGTGAAAGGTGAGGGAGCAGAAGCTGCAGGCGCCGAAACAGCCGCGGGAGCTCACCAGGCTGAAGCGCACCTCTTCTACCGCCGGGACTCCTCCCTGGGCAGTGTACATGGGGTGATAATCCCGGGTGTAGGGCAGCTCATAGAGCTCATCCAGCTCCGCTGTGCCGAGCGGGTACGCCGGCGGATTTTGCACCACCCGCCCTCCCGATACCGGCTCGACCAGGCAGCAGCCGCTGTAGGGATCCGTGTTCTGATACTGGAGCAGAAAGCTCTCGGCAAAGGCGCCGCGATCCTCCCGGACCATCTCGAAAGAGGGGAGCAGGACGGAGCGCTCGAATTGGTCTTTCGCAGTTTCCCCCGTGGCGGGGCCTGCGGCGCCGGAGCGCCAGTACGACGTTCCGCGCACGGCAGTGATCTCCCGCACCGGTACACCCCGGGACAGCTGGTCTGCGATTCCCAGGATCGGATGCTCTCCCATACCGTAGACCAGCAGATCGGCCTTAGAATCCAGGAGGACCGACCTCCTGACCGTGTCCGACCAATAATCGTAATGGGAAAAGCGCCGTAGAGAAGCTTCCAGTCCGCCAATGATCACCGTGACCCCGGGATAGGCTTGCCGTGCACAGTGGGCGTACACAACCACCGCCCGATCAGGGCGCCGCCCCACCGCTCCCCCTGGCGAATACGCGTCGCGCCTCCGGCGATGGCGGAAGGAGGTAAAATGATTGACCATGGAATCGACATTGCCCGAGGTGACCAGAAAGCCCAGGCGGGGGCGACCCAGGAGGCGAAAGCTCTCCGCATTCCGCCAGTCCGGCTGGGGGATCACTCCGATCCGATAGCCCCGGCTTTCGAGCAAGCGGGCAATCAGCGCTCCTCCGAAGGAGGGATGATCGACGTAGGCATCCCCGGTGACGAGCACGAAGTCGAGCTCACCCCATCCGCGCGCGAGCGCCTCTTCCCGAGATACAGGAAGAAATCCGTTCACGTAGGCAAATATACTGCAAGAAAGGATCGAAGGACTACGGGCAACCCCCCGGCCCGGCGTGGCCGGCTGAGGCCTACGCGGCGTTCCTACGCATAAGCCCATTCCAAGCGCATTCCTATGCGCAGGGCAGCGCATCATCCAGGCCCATTCCAAGCGCATTCCTATGCGCAGGGCAGCGCAGGGCACGGCCCTGCCTTGACTCTGCTCTCGGATTTTCCCATGATCATACGAGAAGTCTATGGTAAGTATCGCATCCGATCGTTGCGGCACATGGTGGTTCGGCGTTGCATGGGAGTGCACGGACCTCGTTGCGACTGCCCGAGGATCGACACTGGAAGAGGCCCTTCGAGCGGTGTCGGCTTGTATTCCTAAAGGGGTCACAAGCCACCTCGAAAGCAGCTCATCGGCATTCTTCTCCGGCGTTGTGGCAATGCTGGGAGAGCTGGAGCGCGGCAACGAAGAGCACAAAAGTTTCAGTCTCTCAAAAGCCTATCTGTCGGAGACCGTTCGACGAGTCCTTACCGTTGCAGCGGCGATACCTGTTGGCTACGTTTCGTCCTACGGCAACATCGCAAAGGCCGCCGGGTCCAAAGCACGAGTCGTCGGCCGAATCATGGCGACAAATCCGCTCTATCCCATTGTGCCCTGCCATCGCGTTGTTGGCGCTGATATGTCACTCGTCGGATATGGAGGCAGGCGGGATAGGCAGGCGCTCTCGGCTAAACTCGCACGGATCAAGTCAGAGGCACGAGGGGCTAAAGGGCAGAAGGAAATCGTTGTATTCAACGAAGTACTCAACGAAGTATTCAACGAAGTACTCGACGAAGTACTCGACGA
>CAZLRN010000054.1:0-4029 GCA_964561715.1 uncultured Spirochaetales bacterium | reverse complement strand
TCAACGAAGTACTCAACGAAGTATTCAACGAAGTACTCGACGAAGTACTCGACGAAACTCTCACGGTCTATCCAGCGGAACGGGTAATAGAAGCGGCACATGCAGAGGAACAACGACGAGAGCAGGCTGAACGACGAAAGGCTGAGCGGGAGGCGGCCGATCACATGCAGCTCAGGCTCTTCTGAGTTTTCTCCTATTCTCCCCGCAGTTGTTCGTCTTTCCGCAGATTGCTATGATATGATCGCGAGTTGAATCAAGGTGTCATACCAAGGGAGCAATCGCGAATTCGGAGGGGAGACGCTCTAGGCGGAAAGCTTCCCGCTCAGAGACTTTTGATTCGCAGAACTGAAGGCTCGTAAGAGGAGACAAACAAATGGCAGTAGTTCGAGTGGCGGTAGTTGGAACCGGTGGAATAGCCAGGCAGCACGGTTTTGCCCTAAAGGAGAACCCAAACGCCGAGATCATCGGCGCAATCGACATAGTCAAAGAGAATCGAGAGGCCTTTGTGACGAAATGGGGTGGTCAACCCTACGAAAAGCTGTCAGAGTGCCTCGGCAAAGTCGATGCGGTCTATATACTCACCCCGCCGGGGTTTCGGCGGGAGTACGCCGTAGAAGCAATGAACGCCGGTAAGCACGTCTTCTGCGAAAAGCCTTTGGCAATCACCGAGGAGGACGGGATCGCTATAGTCGAAGCAGCGGAGAAGAACAACGTCGTGGCGATGACTGGATTCAACCAGCGGTATCGAAAGGGCTACAATCGTCTCCACGATGTCACCACAGCAGGTACCCTGGGCAAACCGTATCACTTCTGGTGTCATCGTTTTGGCATGGGTGCCGGTGCCATGGGATTTGCCAAGAAGGGTGACAACTGGCGAACGGATCAGGAAACCCTCTGCGGCATGACCGTGGAATCCCTCTCCCACGACATCGATCTGATGCGGTGGACAATGGGGGACGAGGTAGCGTCGGTGGACGGCATCACCTTCAGCACGGCTAAAGACCTCGAAGGCTTCGATAATAACTCTCACGTCTTGATGCGCTTGAAGAGCGGCGCCTCGGCGATCATCAACGCCAGCTGGTCGAGCCGAATCGGATTCAACACCCGAGGAGTGCTCGGTGAAACGGGCACGGCCTTCGTGTCGGGAACCGACATAGGAAACAACGGTATCTGGTGCAGCCGGCAGTTTCACCTCAAAACCGATGAGGACGAATATGAAAACGTAGAGATGCTTCAGGACGACCTGGACGAAAAGTCCTACAAGGAAGAAACCGACGACTTCATCGAAGCCATCGTGTCCGGAGGCAAGCCGCGGGTCAGCGCTCTGGACGGCTATGAAACCCTTCGGGTCTCCCACGCCATACTCGAATCGTCGAAAAACCGTTCGATAGTCGAGATCAGTTAGAAATCTCGCCATCGCGGAGTATTCTCCTGGCTACTGAGCGAACATATATATACGCAAAGTATATATGCAAAGCAACGGGGAGTTATTCTTCGAATGCTTTCACGGCAAGGCTTGTCAGATGAATAACAAAAATTTTATTCTAAAGCGGCCACGGCAAGGCTGAAAAGGTGAGCCTGGCAATCATGAATCAAAAGAGGAGGCAGAATGGCTGACATTAAAATCACAGTGGTAAAAAAGCTGGACAACAAACAACTGTACGGCGATAATCCGCCTCTTGAGTTCACCGGCCAAGCGGTATGCGAGCGATTCGAAGTGGGACAGGAGTTTATAAGCAAAGAGGGCGCGTACCCTGAAGGCTTTTGCTCATGGGCCTTTGCGGATATCCAACGAGATATCATACACCTTCGACTCGGCGGTGATTTTCCATGGTTCAAGGAAAAAGGAGCCATTCTCTCCAGCTGCACGGACGGTGCACGGCCGGTTATTTTCAAGCTGGAAAGAATAGAATAGCAGAAAGCGTCGGGCAAAAAGCTTTCCCGCTGGGTTCTCTATCTATCTTCACCCTTCGGGTAAGGTTCTCGTAAATTTAAACCGTATCGTTGGCTGCGTCCACAACCCAAAGCTTATCATATGAATTCTCTCCGCATGCCAACTGCTTGCTCCGCAAGCTGCTTGCGAAGCAAGCTGCTTGCGAAGCAAGCTTGTAGCAATTCCGGCTCAGCTCAATTCTTGAAAAACTTGTTAGAATAACAAGAAATTGAGCCGGAATTGTATATCACCCATTTGATCGAGCATGGAGGTGTGCCATTCCGCAGGAAATAACGCTTACAGTAAACGGATCGATCCATCGCGTTCACGTCGAACCGCAAACGCCGCTGCTCTACGTCCTGCGTAACGACCTAGGCCTCAAAGGCACCAAATCCGGATGTGTTCTGGGTCAATGCGGCGCATGCAGCGTCCTTATAGATGGCCAGGTCAGGCTATCCTGTCGCACACCGGTTGGATCCGTCCAGGGTCGCAAGGTCACGACCGTAGAAGGCTTGGGGACGCCGGAGAGCCTCCATCCGGTGCAGCGGGCGTTTGTCGACGAGCAGGTGGTGCACTGCGGCTATTGCACCTCGGGCATCATCATCGCAGCTTCCGCCCTGCTCGACCGGAATCCTAACCCGGACGATGCCGAGATCCTCGCTGGGTTGGAACATAATTTGTGCCGCTGTGGAACGTATGAACGCATCCGTAGGGCGATCAAACGCGCCTCCGGCAATCCGGAAAGCTCCCGTACCTATAAGGTACAGAAACGGCAAGACCGGTCTCATACAGTGGCAGAAGAGGCGGCCCTGCCTAGCCCGCTTCTCCAGACCCCCGATCTGGACGCTTGGATTCAAATCCACGAAGACGGTACGGTAACGGCCTTCACAGGCAAAATGGAGTTGGGCCAGGACCTGAGGACCTCCATCGCCATGATCGCGGCGGAGGAACTGGAGGTGTCCCTGAGTCGGGTGCGGGTGGTCATGGCCGACACGGAGCAGACGCCCAACGAAGGATACACCGCAAGCAGCATGTCGCTGCAAACCTCTGGAAACGCGGTCCGCTATGCAGCCGCCGAGGCTCGGGAGATCCTGCTGTCAAAGGCATGCAAAGAACTGGAGGTGCCGCTGGAACGCCTCGAGGTTGTCGACGGCACCATTCGTGATCCGGTTACTGACCG
The DNA here is from genome assembly GCA_964561715.1 of uncultured Spirochaetales bacterium. GTDB lineage: Bacteria > Spirochaetota > Spirochaetia > SZUA-6 > CAZLRN01 > CAZLRN01. The sequence continues at coordinate 916 of CAZLRN010000054.1, read as the reverse complement.
CAGCGTGACCTACTGGGAGCTGCAGGACGGAAAACGATTCGACTGTCCGCTAAAAGGCACTGCCCGACCAAAGGGAGCCGATGAGTACGAGATTGTGGGGCACCCTCGAGAACGTCTGAATCTTTTATCCATAGTGACCGGCACGGCCCGATTCGTCCACGATCTGGATCTGCCGAATATGGTCCACGGCAGGATCGTCCGCCCACCGGGGTACGCGGCCCGCCTGGTTTCGGTAGACGAGTCGAGGGCTGCCGGTTTGCCGGGCGTGATCCGGGTCGTACGTGACGGAAGCTTCCTGGGCGTCATCGCCGAGCGTGAAGAGCAAGCCATCGAGGCGATGAAAGCCTTGCGGGAGGCCGCGAAGTGGGAGAACACGACGAACCATCCACCCCAAGAGAAGCTTTTCGATTTCATGCTCGGCCAGGCGGAGCAGTCTCAACTGGTGGTCGACGGCACGCCTGTGGACGGCCCGATTCCCCAGATCGAGCCCCCACAGGGCGCGCTTCATACATTGGCTGCGACCTACTCCAGGCCCTACCATTCTCATGCTTCATTAGGCCCATCGGCTGCAGTGGCTTTGCTCGATAAAGGCAAGCTCACAGTGTGGACCCACAGTCAGGGGGTGTACCCTCTACATTCTGGGATCGCAGTAGCAATGGGCATGCCTGAGACTGATGTTCATATCATGCACGTAGACGGACCGGGCTGCTACGGTCACAATGGAGCGGATGACGTGGCGCTCGATGCAGCGCTGCTCGCTCGTGCCGTGCCCGGCCGTCCGGTTTCGCTCAGCTGGACGCGCTCCGACGAGAACTCCTGGGAACCGTACGGGCCGGCCACGATAGTCCGGAATCAAGGCAGCCTGGACGAATCGGGCCAAGTAATCGACTGGAACCACGATGTCAGAGGGTACACC
>CAZLRN010000053.1:0-15612 GCA_964561715.1 uncultured Spirochaetales bacterium | reverse complement strand
GCTACTTTGCCCATGGGTATCCCTTTTATAATTTTCTTTACCCTTTCGTAAAAGGAGGAAGTGTCTTCTATCCTGTTCAATCGCTCCGACCGCTCCACGCGATCATGCCACCAATCAAAACGCTTACCTTCGGAAACCCTGCTGCCGAAAGGATCTGGGCCGCCGTATGCGCCCGGGCACCGGAACGACAGACCGTCACGATCTCTCTGTCTCGCTCAAGCTCTTCGAGCCGCCTAGACAGACTGCCAATTGGGATGTGGGTGATTCTATCGAGGTGACCAAGAGGCCCATCGAGCTCCTTCGCCTCTCTCACATCGAGTAGGATCAGAGCCTCTCCCGCCTCAAGCTTCTGGCTCAGCACTTCGGGTGGTATCGAAGATACCTGAAGCTCGTTAACACCCTGATCCAAGGTGCCCTTCACCTCGCAAGCTGGAGTATCCACCGGTATCCATGCCGCCTTTGGGTTCTGAGCGCAGGCGTAGTTGGCCTTGAGAACATCCTTCATCCAATCGGCTGGTCCGAGCCTGAGGTCATCGATGTACAGGATGAACTCCTCTTTGCCTCTCGGAGCGAGATGGGGGTTTGTCCTTTTCTGAGTGCCCAGGCTCGAAACCTTTCTATCCCTGTATTCATGGGCCGGATAAACCATAAGATGCTCGGGGAGTTTCATCAATCTCTGCAGACTCTCCCAATGGGCTCCGGCGTCACCTCCGGGAAGGTCGTCCCTTCCGGCTCCTCCATCATCGAGAAAGAGGGTATCGCCGGTGAAAATCCACTCCGGAAAGATGAGGCTTATTGAATCTCCTGTATGTCCGGGAGTGTAGAGGATATTGACGGGTACTGAACCGAATAGCTCCCATTTAAATCCATCGTCAACAGAGAAATCAACGCACTTCGCGGGTGCGCTCCGATGCATGATATAGGAACACCCCGAATAGTCCTTGAGGGCCGCTCCTGCGGAAATGTGATCAGCATGAGTGTGAGTGTCGATCACATGGGTCAGCTTGTAGCCATTTTCGTCAAGAAGCTTGATGTAATCCTGAAAATGCTCCAACACTGGATCGATAAGAGCAATCTCGCCATCAGTATCGGCACCAATCATGTAGGTTCGACAGGCGTGGGGATTGAGCTGTTTGCAGAACACACTCATTGGTGACTCCTTAATGATCAGATTAGCCTAAAAAAAATCGAATAGCGATTGGCCAGAAGGAATATTTTGACCGGATAAATCCCGCCGATTATATCACGATCGCACCTATGCCTACAATATAGATTCCCTTCCCGATGGATTCCCTTCCCGTTTCCATGAAAGGGGGCCGGTCGAGCTCTATAAAAAGTGGAGCCCAAAAAACCGAAAATAGAGGAAGAGGGGAAGCAAATGGGAGACGAATTTCAGGAGCTCGACAAAGTCGAAAAAATTCTCAAGATGCTGCTTGCGCGCCTTGACAGATTGAAGCATGCAAAAGACGCTTGCCAGCTGCAGGCATTCGTTATCCGATATATCATCAGGTGCCTTGTCGAAGAGACACGTGCGAAGATAGAGAGGATACTGAACAGCGAAAAATCCCGAATGTCACCGCTGGGCTACAAATTGCACCTGAGGCTACCTCTGATAAGCCATTTGAAACAGATCCTACATCATTCGCCGGAATCCCAAATCAAGCTGTAATCTTTATCGGATATCCCTGCTCTATTTTTATCTATACCCTCAAACAACCCGGAGTAGCGGGCGGCCAGCTCTTCTGATTTTTCCCTCACCTTTCTGTAATGACTCAGGGCATTGCGGTTGTCCCCAGACTCAAGGGCAATTCTGGCCATGAGAAGGTTCAGCAGCGCCGATTCCGGCATTCGCCGAAGTCCGTCACCCACGATTCGAGAGGCTTCGCCGAGCTTATTCATCGAAAGCTTGAGATTGCCCAGATTGATGTAGGAAGAGAGAAATTCGGGATCATCCTTGATGCAGCGGCTGAGTTCGGTCTCCGCCATGTCATCCCTTCCGAAACGAGCGTGCAAGACGCCGATCTGATTCCGGACTTTGACGGCGCGTCTGGTATCAGCTCCGACGCGGGCGAGCTTTTCCCGCAGGCTTGCCAGAGCGTTTTCATAAATTGAATCGGTGACAATCTTGACCGAGTCGCGATAGCGCGAATCGAGCATCTCTACCTCAGGCACCACGACGGTAAAACTGCTCTCGGGCAAAGGCAAGGGAGGATACTTATTCCGCAGCCGATAGACCGGCAGAAATTCGATCTTGCCTTCTCTCTGAAATTCCTTCACGAGCTGCGAACCCTTTAGCCATGCGAAGTGAAAGCCCTTTTTCAACACGGTAGTCTCGATAGGTATCCAAACGTTTCCAGCGTGTCTCATCGCCTCGAGATCGCCACGCTTGAAGAGCCAGAGGTTTTCCTCGGGTTCGCCCGTATCTAAGGCGAGAAAAACATGTCCTGGAGAGGTCATGACCGCCGTTCTTATTCCCACAGATTCGAGCAGTGATCCCAGCAACGCCGTTGTGTCATCGCAATCACCGGAACTCAGCAGAAGAGTAGTTCGGGGAAACCTGACTGTATCGATGACCTCGGCCTTACCCAAAATACTCGAGATCGGAGACTCCGGATCTTCGATGTAGTTTACGCCATAGACGCCCACAGCGTCGCATATTCTTACAGAGCGGAAAAATTTCTCCGCGATCCTATATGACCCTGCAATCTCCCCGGTCGGAGACGCCTTGTGTGAAAACTGGGATATGATTCCTTCGTTTGGCATGAAAAAAGACGCGATCTTCCCGGAATCATCCCATGAGAGAGCCGTTCTCCTGTAAATCGTAAGAGCCGTCTCTCTCGATATATCCTGTTCTTCGCCATCTACCTCGTAAGTGATTACGACCCTGGCTTGAACCGGGAGATCTTCCTGGAGAGCAAAAATCTGATCGTTGAAAAGAACCCTCAAATCAAGAACGGCTTCCTCTCCAGTGCCTAATGAGGGCAGAGGTTTTGACTCCGAGGGGAAGTCCATATACTTTTTGATAAAGACGCTGGCTTTGAGATTCTGGGCCGGCTCATCAAGAGTGTTCCTGACGCGAAGGGATCCTGCGGGATTATTTCTGTAGTACTGCATTAGCGAGGGAAAGAGATTTCCTAGTTCCAGGTTGACTATTGTGAGTGGCTTTTTGCGTGGAACTGGTACCGTTGTCTTCTCGAGAAACCTACGCTGCAAATCCTTAAGGGCTTCTCTGCTCTCCAGATCGTCGGGTTGCAGATTGATGATCTGTTCGTAGAGCTGCACAGCTTGGCTGTAAACCTGACGGGCTGACTCGGGACCCAGGCTCTCTAGAATGCCAAGCGTCTTCTCCTTCATGGCTGCGACTTTTCTCTTCAGGATCGAGATCTCCATTTGATCGATCTTTTGCTGCGCTTGACTGTTGTAAGGATCGAGATACAGCAGCCTGTCCCAAATGGCAAAGGCCATCTCGTGGGCTCCCAGCTCTTCATAGAGAAGTGCCTTTTCCGAAAGGGCTTTGACATCGCCCCCCAGGTACGCCTGGTTGAGCAGAAGGATTTTCTCCTCAATCCTGTTGTGAACACCTCTATCGCTTGCATATCCGGAATCCAGGAACTTCAGGATACGCTTTCCCATGAGATCCGCCAGATAGATGAGACCCGTTTTCGAATCGACAGCCAAGGCTGCCATCTGTGGGAGCACATCCGTTTCTGATCCAGGAATCTCCTTGACTCTCCAGGCAAGGGTTCCATCCCTTCTAAAGCAGAACATCTCACCGGAGGCGAACAGCACAAAGCGCCCATTCGAATAGACCGCCATCGAGGTCGGCGAGATCGCCTGACTCCGATCTATGATCGGCATGATGGAGTCGATCAGCTCCCCGCCTTTAGCATGGATACGCACCCGCCTTTCGAATGCATCATAAACCCACAGGGTTTCTTCGGGACCAGCAGAAATCGCGGCTACATAGCTGTGAGGAAATGGATGGATATCGATGGGGTATCTCTTCGTGCCTACAATCCGTGTGGCTCTTCGGTTGATCTGATCCAAAATCACGACACTACCATCTGAGAGCACAGCGAAGGGGCCCTGCACCTCCACGCCCGTTCGCCACCGTTGGGGTCTGCTCATCCCCGAAGTAAGCCGATACATCTCACGCCCCATCGAGGGTTTGAGAATGATGGTGTCACCGGGGGTGACCGCCACACCATAGGCGTAGAGATAGTTGCCGGCGTCTAGAAGCTCTTTTCCAGGCTGGTCGAGGATTCTGAAGTTCCTGTCCAACTCGAGGCAAACGGATGAAAATCCCGCCAGCAGATTTCCGTTTGACTTTACGGCAACGCTGGTTGGTACCAGCATCATGCTAAAACTGGACTGCACGCTCTTGGAAAGCATCTCGCTAGGAATCTCGTCCACGAACTGCGGCGGATCTTCGACGCGATCGGCGAAATAGTCGTGAAAGGAAGACCACAGATAGAATATTCCGTTGGCCAGATATCGGGTTCGATCCTTGCTGATTTTGCCGATTACTGCAAAACTCTGAGATTCTTCACCGTCGGAATTTCTCTTGAGAACCAATGTCAAAGCCGAATCCTCTCCCTGCAAAGCCCCCCGGATCTCGAGGGTGTATTCTGCCTGGATCTGGCTTTCAAACCAATGCAGCTCAAAATAGTCTGAGTAGAGACCTGACGCCAGGGTGGCTGATGATCTCAAAACTTCCAAAACCTCCTGCTTTTCCGTCTCAGAATCCGACGAAAAAACGGGCTGACCGAATATGATGCGTTCAGCCTGCAGAGAGGCGGTTGCCACTAAAAGACCAACTAATACTGAGAGAGATATTGCCAAAGCTTTTCTCATGCCCTGTCTCCCGCTCGATACTCAATATGCAATTCCGGCTCAGTTTCTTGTTATTCTAACAAGTTTTTCTAGAATTGAAGCAAGCCGGAATTGCTACAAGCTTGCAAAGCAAGCAGTTGGCATGCGTGAAGAATTCATATGATAGGCTTGGGGGGTTGGGCGCAGCCAACAATATTATATAGCATATCGAAGAAGAAACTACGCACAATCCCGTGTAAATAGCGCCTTTGGATTTTATTCTCGCCTTGCAAGGCTATAAGCCGCTGTATTACAATCCGTATACTCTAAGGCCAGCCAATGAAGAAAAACTCAGAACCGAAGGATCATTTAAACCTGAGCGATAGCTCAAACGCGAACAGCCGTTCAAACGCGAACAACCGTTCAAACCTGAGCAACCGTGCAGGCCGACTCGAAGAAGGCAAGCTTACACCCCGAGATCTGGCGCCTCTCCTTCGACTGACCTCTAAAAGCGCCCAAATCGAGGTCGAAGCTGCTGTCGGAGAGGACGCGGCCGTTGTCGAGGGGGCCCAAACCATTGTTATCACGGCCGATCCCATCACTTTTACCGAGGAGAACATCGGCATCTACACGGTTGCTGTGAACTGCAACGACGTCGTAGCCATGGGGGGAGAGCCGCGGTACCTCACAACGACACTTCTTCTGCCCGTGGGCACCACAAAAGCGATGCTTCGCTCTCTCTTCCGAGATATGGCAGAGTCGGCAAGGAACGCCGGCATTCTCTGGGTCGGGGGTCACACAGAAGTAACCTCAGCGGTCAACCGGATCGTGGTTTCCGGTCACGCAGTTGGTTTCCTCGCCGGGAAGCCGACTACTACAGCTGGCGCCCGGCCAGGGGACCACATCGTTATGACAAAATGGGCAGGCCTCGAAGGATCCACCATCATAACAAAAACCTTTCCTGAAAAATCCCGTAGAATTCTGGGTGAGGCATCCTTTAAAGAGGTGAGCAACTGGATCCGTGATCCAGGCATATCAATTATCGAAGAGGGGCGCCTTTTGAAGGGACTTGAACTGACCGCAGCTCACGATCCGACCGAGGGAGGAATTGCTACGGGTATCCACGAATTGACGAACAGGTCAGCCGTCGGAGCGGAGATCTACTGGGACAAAATATCTCTGCGCGAGGAAACGATTCAGCTCTGCCAGGAGTGGAAGCTCGATCCCCTCGGTTTGCTCAGCTCTGGGGTCTTTATCTTCACGGCTACCGAACGAACGGCTCACGAGGCCTGTGAGAGATTGCAGGGCGGGTCGATTCCTGCCAGGATCATTGGAAGGATCACCCCGCGCTCCGATGAGGTGTTTCTTGTGAGAGGCCAAGAACAAAGGCCCCTCCCCTCCTTTAAGAGAGACGAGTTTCTAAAGATCCTTCGTGGATAGCTAGGCCCTCTTGACCCTGTGCAAAGTCTCCCCTGCATGATCCACAAAGAGAACTCCCTCGTGCTCCCGATCCCGAAACTCATCTAGGTCGATCGTTGTCGGATCCATGTATCCGAGATTGACAGACTCACACTCCTCCCTTGGAATGCCTGTCGCCAGAATGACATCGATTCGAGGATGCTCCTCGCCGTTGGAGTAGGAGCCACTGCCCTTGACCAAGGCGCAGTGAGCCATTGCAGCTCTTGGGGTATCCTTAAATCTCTCTTTCTGACCGAGAAAATACTCACTTGTATGGTATCCGATGATTCGGATATCCCGCCCCCAGGTAAAAGAGATCTCTTCGATGTGAGGAGCATAGATGATAAGCCTTCCGCCCGGCGCCACTACGGGTTCGAGCTTGTACATCACTTTGCCGGCTGTCCAGATCTCATCATACATCTCCGGCGCCCGGCCGAGAACCGTCTGAAAGAAGCGCTCCTTATAGATCACATTTACCTTTTCAGAGAGCTCCGCTGCCTTGCTCCAAGCCTCTTCGGTGGGACCGGCAAAAACACCCTCCAGCTGGCCGCCCGGTCCAACAACCATGGAGATGCAGTGGCGCGGCACTGAAACCATCCGTGCAGCCCGGTTGATCAGTCTCAGTGCAGGGGTGTCTCTGTACCCGATGGTTTTCATGCATGTGACTACTGCGGAGAGCCAATGGAAAAAATGAAGGAACTCCCCACCTGAGATACCCGGAAAGAGATACTTGTTCCCTCCGGAGAAGCCGACCACCTCGTGGGGAAAGACGGGTGAAAGGATGAGAATCAGATCGTAGTCGAAAACCAATCGATTTACAGTGATCTCGATAGACTCCCGGAACCTTCCCTCCGTCAAATCGGCGATCTGTTGCTCGCTGAACTCCCCCACTTTTACCAACGTATCAGACCGATCCCACCTGTGGCAGAAAAACCGGTTCTTCGCGAAAGCCGCCCTCCGATCCTCGGAATCCAGGCCGTAGAGGGAGAGGATCTGCGGCTCGTCCAAGATCCTGTGCGAGCCGACCGCTACCATAAAGTCCAACCTCGAAGAGCGCCGACCGATCACTTCGTTGATTGCTCTGACCATCATCGGCAGAGGCGCCGTTCTGGTCGGATCAGGAGTCAAAACCAAGACCTTCTTCCCTTCGTAGATATCAGAGGGAGTGCCACCCTCGATTATTCGCCGCAACTCCTCCAACTGCATATCAATCCCCCAAAACGCGCCAAGCCTTTATAGGCTCAGACTTCCATTTGACCTGAACATCGGGAAGCTTCTCCGTACGAAAGGAATCTCCGATCGCGTTTTTGACCGCTTCGGTAATGCAAATCCCTTTGCCTCGCGTCATCATGGAAGCCTCGTTGACGGTGTTCCCAAAGATATCCTCGCCTCGAAGGCTTCTGTGGCCAAAAATGCCCGCGTAGACCTCCCCCGAATTGATTCCCGTATTGAGAGCTACCTCCGGATCGAGATTCATGTCTTTGACGAGGATCTCAAAATCACGCTCTGTATCGATGGCACATCGAACGGCGGCTCTCTCCCGGCCTGAGGGAAAGACAGAAAGAATGGCATCGCCGATGTATTTGACGATTCTCCCGCCCTGCTCGATGATACGATCCCCCGACAGCTCGTAGTATCCCTGAACGAAATCAATTTTCTGATCATCTTCATTTAGAAAGAGTCTGGCAAAACGCTGGATATCCGAAAACATCACAACCCTCTCTTCCCGTTTCCGATTAGGACGACTCATTTTTCCCCCTCTCTCGGGCTCTCCATCGAAGGTAGCGTTCGAATTCCTGTTCAAAGTTCGGTGTCAGGATACCTGTTCCGATGCTATTTTGGATCTCTCTATGGGTCCAAAAACGGCCTTCGGTGATCTCCTCGGACTGGAGCTCAAAGGGAGAGTCTCTTCCATCGCTCCAAACCACCAGATAGGTTCGAATATCTTCTGACTCGATTGGTGTGGACCAGCGATAGGTGTAGAGACACTGCGGCGTCACTTCAGTTATCCCGAGCTCTTCCTCCAGCTCCCGGACAGCAGCCTGATCGTAAGACTCCCCTACCTTGAGATGCCCTCCCACCGAGGTATCCCATTTGCCGGGCTCGATATCCTTTCGCAGCGATCGTTTTTGAAGGAAGATGCGATCATTCCTATCCACAACCAGCACATGCGAGACCCGGTGCACCAGATTCGGATTGCCATGGCACGAAGCCCGGCTGGCCTGGCCGATCACAGCTCCCAGCTCATCAATGATGTCGAAGTACTCCTCCATGGGCTCTCATTATAGCTGCCATAAGGCATCTGGTCATCCCGATTTCGGAAAGCCGCTGGAGAGCGTTGTGGCTATTTTAAAAGGTTCGTCAACTTTTTAGGAGCTTTAGGAGCTCGTCAACGAAAGCGGAGTTGCTCCGACTATTGTTGACAAAGCTTTGGGATTAAACTAAAACGGGGTCTGAATTGAGTGCCCATTTCGGCGTATCATACCAACACTCGAGGAGAGCAAATTGAGTAACCAGAGACCTCTCATTGGCATCAGTGTAGGAGATCCTGCGGGAATTGGCCCGGAGATAACGGCCAAGGCACTGGAGCTTAAAGAGATCTACGAGCTCTGCAGACCTCTCGTTGTCTCCGACGTCAACGTGATAAAAGAGGCGATTCGATTTTCGGATCTCTCTCTCGATACGCGGATCGTTCATAATCCAAACGAAGGTGCCTACAAACAAGGAGCCATCGATGTACTGGACATGGGCAACGTCGATATGAGCAAGCTCGCCTATAAAACAGTGGCAGCCATGACCGGTAAAGCCTCCTATGAGTACATCGAGAAAGTCATCAAACTTGCCATGGCTGGAGAGATCGATGCAACGGTGACGGGACCTATCCACAAGGAGGCTATCAACGCAGCGGGCATCCATCATGCAGGCCATACCGAGATCTACGGAGAACTTACCGGAACCAAGGACTATGCCATGATGTTGGCGGATGGTGATTTTCGGGTCGTGCACGTCTCCACCCATGTTTCGCTCAAAGAGGCCATTGAACGAGTAAAAAAAGCTAGAATCTACGCAGTCATAAAATTGGCCCACGCCACTCTCAAAAAAATCGGTATCGAAAAACCTCGCATTGCCGTCGCGGGCCTCAATCCTCATGCCGGCGAAGGCGGGCTCTTCGGGCGCGAGGAGATCGAGGAGATCGTTCCTGCCATCGAGCAGGCGGCTTCGGAAGGCATCGGAGTAGAGGGGCCCATTCCGGGTGATACTGTGTTTTCCAAGATGATGGGCGGGCAGTACGACATCGTCGTGGTGATGTATCACGATCAGGGACATATCCCAACGAAGCTTTCGGGCTTCAAGTACGACCGCAAAACCAACACCTGGTTTGCCATGTCCGGTGTCAACGTCACGCTGGGATTGCCCATTATCCGAAGCTCGGTGGATCACGGAGTCGCTTTTGGAAAGGCGGGCGAAGGGCGGGCCAATCCCGAAAGCATGATCCAGGCTATCAAGATGGCGGTCAAACTGATCTAGCCGGCAGAAGGTCTAGTCCGCATTTCTAACAAACGCCAGCAATTTTCAATATATCTGGACTTTAGCGAATGGAGAGGGATTTTAGACTGTCAAGAAGAGCCGTTCGGTAATTTCTGTAATCTGTGTGCTCACCGCCGGCTTCGGCGATAGCTATCGTGTTTCCACTCACGACGATCGCCGTGAGATAGATATAATCCTCGTTGCCATATGGAACGCCCCACTCGTAGAGAATCCCGTCTCTCGTATTTGTTTTGAAGGATTCTCCCTCCTCATTGAGGATCCTATATCCCTCTTTTTCGAGATGATTCTTCAGCGCTTTGGCCCAGAACTCGAGGTCCATGCGAGGCTTGTTCCTGGCGATTCTCACGCTGTACAGCACACCTTCGGGACTAACGGCGCGATAGGTATTTCGCTCCTTGATCTCCGCAAACCCCTCCGGTTTCGAGACCTTTATTCTGGAGCAGGAGGTGATTAAAACGAGCATAATCATGGATGCTGATAGGATCATCTTCGAGGGTAGTCTCATCTGTAAATACCTCTGCTCATGAAGCGGTAGAAATCGACCGTGTTGATCCATCCGAAAGATGAGGGAATATCCTCGGGGATGGACTCCTCCATAAAACTCAGGTTTACCTCACTCAGCGAATAAGCTCGATCCACATTCAGCTTACGCAGTCTGCCCTTAAGACTTTCGATTTCTGCCAGGATCTGAATAACCTCCTGCTCGATCGCCAGAGTTCCGTCAACGTCGGCATCGTCCACGTAGCTGAGATTTCGCTGCAGTATCTCCTCCCGGCTCTTTATGCCCGATTGCAAACCCAGTATGTCTTCTCTGAGATCAACGGCTTGAGGAGACATCTCAACCACCTCCTCCGCCGTTTCTTCGAGAAACGCCCGGAGCTCAGTCATGTACTGATAGGGAAAACGAATCACAACGGTTTCAGTAGACTTAAGAAGATAGTAGCCGTTCCTCTCCTCGGCCCAGGATGCGATCAGATCGGCGGTTGCATCGGCATCCGCCACCAGGATTGTCGCATTGAGTCTGTGATGGAGGAAGTTTTCGGCTGCCAGGAAGCATGGGAAAGCAACGAGTAGTAACGCCGCGTAGAGCAGCACCTTCGGTCGAAATCTCTTAAAACATTTTCTGCTATCCGCCCTCATCTTACCTTGAACTCCTCTAGCGCGCTTTTGATCTCTCCAAGGCGGTTGTCTACGGCATCCGGGTTGGGGAAAAAAACTTCCACTACAACTAGCCGCTTGCCGCGCTGCAACACTCCCACGAGATACGAAAAGGGCTCTTTGTCTTTGCTGGTGAAGAGAACCGACTCGAGAGAGCCGAGCTTCATCTTCTCGGCTTTTCTGTAGTATCTGGACAGATGATGGTTCAGCGCCTCCTGCCAAAAGGCGGCATCCCCTTCAGGCTTATTTTCAGTGGCGCCCACTCTCACTCGCGTGCCCTCGTAGCTTTCTGCGCTAAAGACGCTTCCGCGCTTGAGTATGCTTTCGAATATGGTCGGCCTCTGATCGAATACTGCGAAATCGCCGCCCAGCTGCAGATCAATCTTCCCCTTCACGGGCTCCAGTGTTCGATATAAGGGATCGAGATGGGCGATCCAGCGAAAAGGTATCTGGTCCCGCGTAGTCTGCTCCTGAGCGAGACGAGGGACCAAATCGACAGAGATCCTGGAAAACGCGATCTGCCTCTCGAGCAGAGTCAGTGTGAGTCCGATACGCTCGATCTCTTCCGTAAGCCTCTTGATTTCTCTTAAGATCCGGAGCCGCTCCTCGACATCCCATGTTTTTTCGAGAAGCCTGTACAGCCTCTCCCGTGTTGTCGACGCGATCTCCAGTCGAGAAGTGAGATCCTGAAAGTACTCGGTGACATCCATGGTTTCGATGGAGCGATGCAGGATTTCACCCAGGTCGAGAATTTTCGCAAAGAGGAGATGGAACTGTTCGGCGGGAACCCGAACGATCACGGAGCTCTCATACATCGATTCTACATAGCCGCCACTCCGTTCTGCGATATCCGCTATGTTTTTCTTCTGCTCTTCCACGTCTCCGACCAACAGCTCGGCGTAACCCGAGTAGATGCGTTTTCGCTCCTCCCTCTGTTCGGGTTTAGCTGTTGCTTGATCGGATTCTACGGTGCTTCCTGCGGGGGCTTTTTCCTCCTTGAGATCACCCGCCAACTCATCAGCCAATGCGGCTTTCGATCTCGATGCCTCGGGCTCGGGAGCGTATTCTCTGGCCGACTTTTCGCTCTCCGTAATTCTTCCGCCAAAGCCCTCATCCCCAAAGAAAAAATCTCTCGCCCTTCCACATCCTGAGACTGCGATTACAACAGTGAGTAGAAACAGGGCGGCAGGGATGTAGAGGATTGCTCGATTGAGCTTTCGAATGCGCAAATAGGCTTTTTTCATCGATTTCATCCTAATCGATAATATATCACGCCGCAAGCATGTTAAAAGCTTCTCATTCTAGAGCCATAGCGGCGAATCTCAAACTGACCTTTACCTCCCGGGCCACGCCCGAGTCATAGAATCTTCCCGGATCGGATTCGAGATACGGAAACTGAACAAATCCCTCGACGGCAATCCCTAGGCTGTACATGACATCGGGCCACCTCTCGAAGAGAGGGCCAAAGCTGAATCGCACTCCCAGCTCACCATGCATAAGCGGGAACACGACCCTTTCGATGGCATGGGATCGTTCATTGGACTGTGGAAAGAGACCCTCATGACGTAGGCCTGCAAGGGCAGTGAAAAAGGGATTTACCTGCCATCCCTTCTGAGGCGGGAAGAGCTGCAGGCAAAGTCCCATCGCAAACTGCTCGACTTTCACAAGGTAGTCGGGATAGAGGAATCGCGGTCCGTTGCCCGAACGGTAGTCAAAAGTCAGCAGGATGTGCCGGAGAAAAGATTCGGAGTGAGAGAAAAGCCTAGGCTGCCATCTGATTTGATTGATCAGAATAAGGGGCGCCGGGGTCAGGCCCACCTCGTTGATCAGAACCTGGCGAGCCGAGCGGGACCTGCGGTAGGAGAACTCGCCAAAGGAGAATCCAAAGGACCCGTTCGCGATACTGCGTGACAAGTGATATCCGTACTCGGTGAAGAACCCACCCACATGCGCTCCCCATAGCAACCAAAAACCTCGCTCTCGCCTGTTTACCTCCTCAAGCGTGGCTGAATCGATGATCCCGCTGTTGTAGATATATCTGACCCCGGTTGTCACAAGGCTGTTAGTCCCTTCGAATCTCAGCGTAAGATCGACGTCGCCCTCGAGCTCTCCTGCTGTCACAGCCAGCAGAGAGGAGCTCAAGCTCCAACCCAACTCCCCTGGAGGCACGAGAAGGAGGGTCTCTACGGGGTTGATTTCTGTGTCCATTCCCCACTGACCTGTCAGAAAGGCCAGTCCACCAGCCGCAGTAGTCTCGTCGTAGGGCAACTGGACCTCTCGCTTGACATTCATCAGGTTATGCCAGAATTGCTGGATGACTTCGCCCCCGATGTTGCCGTACACACGCAGCCCGGCACCAATCATAAGCCTGCCCCACATCGAGCTCTCGTCGCTGCGAATATCAAGCATCTCTCTACCGGCGGCCAGAGTAAGTCTGTCGATCCGCCCCTGATCGTGCGCGCCGTTTCTGTCCGTGAGGATGTCATACGCCAGGGATACTCCGTAATTCCTGACTGGATAGACCTCCAGACTCAAGCCGAAGGTCTTCAGATCGTCCCAATCGTCGGCAAAGAAAGCGCCAAAGTTGTCGTTCGCTGAAGCTATTTCCAAATAGAGCCCGTCTATATCGAGCGTATCGTCGGGAACACCCGATAGGCTCTGAGCGTGGAGCGCAGGATAGAGGACTAAACCCAAGAGAAGACAGACGGTTAACAGATTAAGCCGATTCACAATCAGCAATTATACATCGCCTGCTGCTTCTTGACATGCCAGAGGACCTATTGGATGATGTTTTCGGCACGTCTCGGTTCCCAAAGGAGAGAATTCTTGGAGTTACTTGTCCTGAGCGACGATTTTACCGGCGCCCTGGATACCGGGGTACAGTTCGCCAAACAGGGCGTGCGAACGGAGGTCACCTCAAAACAGGATCTGAAGAAAGAGGATCTCGACCTCGAGAAGGCTACGGTTTTAGTAATCAACACGGAATCGCGGCATCTGAGCGGATCAGAAGCCCGCCGCAAAGTCGAAAGCGTCGTTCGAAGTTTCGTGAGGCTGGTCAAGAGGCGCTGGGGCGAAGAGGTTCTCGGAAACATCAAGTTTTACAAAAAAACAGACTCCCTCCTGAGGGGCAATATCGGCCAGGAGCTCCAGGCCCTATGTGATGCCGTCGAGAGTAGTCGGCTGATGTTTGTGCCCGCCTTTCCGCAGACCGGTCGAACAACCATTCAGGGATACCAGCTTGTCGATGGAACTCCCATTCATGAGAGCAGCTTTGCCAAGGACAGACTCAATCCCATTCCTGAAAGCTACGTGCCCGGAATTCTAAAGAGAAGCAATCCAGAGCTCAAAACGGAAATCGTTGAGCTTTCGGCGATCCGATCCGGGGCATTTTCCCTAAAAGGTTCCCTTAAAGGGCCTAGCGGCTCTTTGGACGGAGGGGTCACGACGTACGTTTTTGACGCCGAGACAGTCGAAGACCTCGAGTCTATCGGCAGCATGCTCGAGAGAGAAAAGCTAATTCGCATTACGGCAGGTTGTGCCGGATTCGCCGGGATGCTTCCGCAGGCGCTCAAGCTACCACGGCATTCAATCGAATCGGCAATCTACAGCCTTCCCCTTCTGGTTCTCTGCGGTAGTCTTACCGATCTCTCCCAGCGACAGATAGAGTTCGGGATCGCACACGGATTTCACAGGACTAGTCTACGGATCGAAGAGAAGCTGCTTCCCGACCTCGCGACCTCCCAGAGAGGTTTGAGAATTGTCGAAAACGTCATCGACAGACTCAGAAATCGCCGAAACTGCATCATCGCTACTGGTACGACCTCTCCCTCCGACGAAAAGGCGTATGCCGAACGCAACGGGCTCGAAGCGGAACGTATCGCGTCGCTCATTGCAAAAAATCTAGCGGGGCTGGTGGCTGGGATTCTTAAGAGCTATGCCCTCTCCACTCTTGTAATATTTGGTGGAGATACCACTATGGCTCTCCTGGATGCTCTGGGAATCGATTTCCTCAAGCCGCTGGAAGAAGTGATTGCCGGTGTTCCTGTATCTGTCCCTGAAAAGGGAGATCTCTATCTCATTACCAAATCCGGGGGATTCGGAGACGAAGATGTTCTGGGACGAATCTTGAGCCGTTCCAGGCCAGCGAAGATCTAGACCCGCAAGATCCAGTAACCGCAATTTGTACTATAATTTAATTAATGAGAGAGAGGGCAACGCCATGGATTTGAAAGAAATCGCCAAAAGCCTGGATTTAGAAGAAGATGAGTATAGAGATCTCATCAAGCTCTTTATTGATACGACAGAATCAAACCTCAAAGAGCTGGAGAGCTATATAACCGCTAAGGATGCAGAAGGAGCCTTTAAAATGGCTCATAAAATAAAAGGGGCTGCCTTCAATCTCGAGCTAAACGATATTGGCGTACTGGCAAAAGAGATCGAGACAAGGGGGAAGAGTGACCAGCTTGCAGATATCCCCCAGCTCTTCACCCAGCTCAAGCAAGCCTTTAATCAGCTAAATACGCTTATAGCGGATTAAGAGCAGCTACTCCTTGGAGAATCGACTGCCTCCGGGGGCTTCACTGCAGTTTCGAATCCGCGCTGCGGGTGGGCGGGCTCAGCGTGGGCGGCTGAGCC
>CAZLRN010000052.1:0-15671 GCA_964561715.1 uncultured Spirochaetales bacterium | reverse complement strand
AGCAAGCTTGTAGCAATTCCGGCTCAGATCGATTTCGGAAAATCTTGCTAGAATAGCAAGAAATTGAGCCGGAATTGCATATCTCGCTGTGGGCCCACGTATCTCTAAGGATCAAGAAGTGAGCCGGACCA
Source organism: uncultured Spirochaetales bacterium (assembly GCA_964561715.1). Classification (GTDB taxonomy): domain Bacteria; phylum Spirochaetota; class Spirochaetia; order SZUA-6; family CAZLRN01; genus CAZLRN01. The sequence continues at coordinate 15,540 of CAZLRN010000052.1, read as the reverse complement.
CTTTGTGATCCGGTTCACTCTCTGATTTCTAAAGGATAACTGTGCTCGGAAAGAGAAAATGGAGTACCGCTGTTGCGATTCCAACGATCCCTAATGGAATGTGATAGAGCTTTGTAAGGCTGCTCGCCTTTTCGACAGCTTCACTGGATTCTCCAGTCTTTTCTCTGAAAAAATCGGTTAGAAGGGCCAATCCGACACCAATTCCCACAAGGGCAGGAAGGAGATCGCCGACTACGGCTACGGAATCCCACGGCGCCCGCACGAAGAACTTGATAACCCCTACAATGAGCGTCGCAAAGCCCAGAGAGATCTGCATACCCTTTCCAGTTAGGAGCTCTTTGAGCGGGACTAAAGACGTGAGCTTATTGCTCAGATCAGATACGACAAGTGCGAGAGAGCCGACCAGGGTACAGAGAACACTTAAGAGATAGATCTGCAACATAAATGCCTTTCTCCTTTAAGTTTAAACTGAAGTGGATCACCTTTTATTTATAAGATACGAAAAGCGCCCCGCAGGCGACAACCGTTTTTCGCTAGAATTCCTTTATTGATCCGGCTCCGATTTGGGCGATGCCAGTTCTTTCTCTTTTTCCCTGAGCTCGCGCTCTTTCTCCTTGGTCTGTTCGCGCATCCTGTTGAGACGCTCCCGCCTTTTTCGCACAAAGAAATTGACGAGATAGGTGACAAACGAATAGACGATACCAAAGACGATCGAAGCGAGAACCACCGCTACCACCGACACGTCTTCCAACATCAAGCCAAAAAAATTAACCGTGGTTCTGTAGCCCATATTGATAGCGATGAAAACCACGAGAACGATTAGTAGAAGAATATTAAGAATGAGCCTTACCATGGGTCCTCCGTACCTGAATAGTACAACAAAAAGAGGCAAGAATCACCAGCTAAAAGTCAAGTTTACTCATACCCGTTTTGGGCCGGCTCATGCCATTCTTCCGGGAATTGACGCACACACCGTATGGCCGCATAATGCAGCTGACCATATGGAGGTTTTAGCAATGGCAAAGATGAAAGCGTTGATGAAGGTCAAACCCGGAAGAGGCGCGGAAATAAAAGAAGTCGATGTTCCAACTCCCGGTCCCAAAGATCTGCTCGTGCAGGTAAAAAAGGCGGCGATCTGCGGAACGGACAATCATATCTACGAGTGGACCGGTTATGCTCAGGCCCGCTGCACCCTGCCCATGATTTTCGGACATGAGTACTGCGCCGAAGTCGTGGATGTGGGCAAAGAGGTGACGGCCTTCGAAGTCGGCGACCTGGTATCGGCTGAAACCCACATCCCCTGCGGCCACTGCCACCAGTGCCAGACAGGGCGTCAGCATACGTGCGAGAGCATGAAGATCATTGGGGTCCATACAGATGGCGCCTTCTCCGACTATGCTATCTTGCCGGAATCGTGCGCCTGGAAGCTTCCACCAGGTACATCGCCAGATCTGGGCGCCATTCTCGAGCCAATGGGCGTCGCGATGAATGGCTTGATGAAGGACCGGGTCGGCGGATGCAACATCGCGGTCTTCGGCTGCGGCCCGATCGGCATCTTCTGCATCCAGCTGGCTCAAGCTGCTGGAGCCAATCTGCTCTTTGCCACGGACATCAATCCCTATCGAATCGACCTGTGCCGGAAAGTTGTTCCAGAGGCGACTGTCTTCAATGCAAAGGATCAGGACGTCGTAACCGCCATACTGGATGCCACCAGCGGGAGGGGAGTGGACGTGTCCATCGAGCTCACAGGCACAGCTCCTGCCACTCAGCAGTGCTTCAAGGTTTTGAGAAAGGGAGGACGGGTCTCTCTTGTCGGACTCCCCTCGGATCCCATCACTCTGGACTTGATCGACGCTATCATCTACCGCGAAGCCGTGGTCTACGGATCAACCGGCAGACTGATGTGGGATACATGGTGGCAGATGAACCAGATTCTCGAAAAAGGTGCGATCGATCCCACGAAAGTCGTGACCCACCAGTTCGCCCTCGATCAGTTCGAAGAGGCTCTGGAGTTGACAATTTCCGCAAACTCCGGGAAGGTTCTTCTCGAACCGTGACCGAAAGCAATCACGTGCCCTTCTCTCTCGCTATTCTCAGGGCAATGTAGGGCTTGCCCGGCAGCTTCACTCGGCAATCGCCGCTAAATACTCCGGGCGCTCTCTCGACGGACATCTCCCACGTATCGAGAATGTCAATGACGAAACCTGCCTCCCCCGCAAGAGCCAGCTCTCTAAAAGCGGGCTGTCTTATGCCGAAGTACATGAGGTAGTACTCACCGGGTATGCCGACACACCCCACATCATTTCCAAAATCGAGAGGTCCCAATTCGGCCGACGGTGCTGCTTCTGCGATCTGTCTTAGAAACGCGATCCGCTTCGGACTCTGACCGTGCAACACCCCTCCCTTGGACCACCACAGGATATCCTCTTGGTGCACATAGGTCTCTCCATGACAGGCCGGAAACCCTCCCCGCGTGAAGATTTCCCAACACCGGCAGACCAGCTCCCGGGGCGGTAGATTGCCCCACCCACGGTGAATGTTGCCCTCGTATCCGCACTCATCCATGATAAGGGGTTTGCCGTACTGCTCGCGCCAGTCCTTGACCTTACGCATATCGCTGCTGTTGTACTGAACACTCTGATGCGTGACCCATGGTTTACCGTGATCGTAGAATTCGCGGCAGTTATGGATAGAACGAGGGTGACCATAGGGATCCTCCTCCTGTACGATACGGAAAAAGCGGTCCCAATCCTCCATGCGCTTCGATTTCATCAAATCGTACTCGTTGGCCAGAGACCACCACACATTTCTGAAGGCCGCCAGCCTGGCCACCGTGTAGCGCAGATATCGGTCGTCTGCTTCGGGTTCCATGTCCGCATAACCCCATCGATCGTAGGGATGAAAGAGAATGACGTCAGCCTCTATGCCAAGATCCCGAAGCTGGCCGATGCGCTTTTCGAGATGTCTGAAAAAAACTGGATTGAAGCGGCTTGTGTCCAGAGTCTCCGACTGACGAAACTCAAAAACATGGCGGGGCGGCTCGTTCGCGTTGAACAGGTAGTGTTTGGGAAAGACACACATCCTGATTTTGTTGAAAGGGGCGGTTCGAAGGGTAGCCAGGGTCTGTTCTTCGAGCTTCTCCTCCTGGTGGATCCAGGCGTAGCAGGTCGTGCCGAAGGGACAGTAGGCGGTTCCGTCGGCATAGGCAAAATGATAGCGGCTTTTGATCCCTACAGGGCCGTGATTCGATCCGGAAGCCTCGATGCACTGGAACTCTCCCTCCACTCCCGAGAGCTCTTCAGCGCTGCTTTCGAGTCGATACCTCCAGGTTCCGGTCATGTCAGGCATGAAACGGATGCGGTAAACGCCGTCTCCGTCATAGAATCCCGCGGCTTCCACGATTCGATTTCTAAAGCTGAACTGTCCCTCGAGCGAGACATCCGTATAGGGATTCCCTTTCTTTGGCCCCTCGAGTGCCAGTTCGAAGGTTTCCCAGCGCGGCACTTGGTTCTGGTTTTCGACCATCAATTCACTACTCCTCTGGTATGCTGCTCCTGCGCTTGCTGTTCCTGCGCTTGCTGCCCCTGTGTATGCTGCACATTCTCCGCTCAGCTAAACGATGATGCCGCCACCGAGCACGCGATCTCCGCTGTAGAAAACGGCCGACTGCCCCGGCGTAACGACGGCGCCTTTTTTCAGCAGAATCCGGACGCGGCCTTCGGCTTGCGGTTCGACTCTGCAGGCGAGCTCACCGGACTGATACCTCAGCTTAACGCCGCTGGCGAACGCTTCCTCTGGCGTATTGATGAGCCAGTTGGCATCGACCACCTCCAGCTTTTTGCTCAGTATCTCCCGCTTTCTGCCGACAGTGATGCGGTTTATGGCCGCATCGATACCTTTTACGTACCAGGGCCCGTTCCCCAGCCCCAGCCCGCGGCGCTGACCAACGGTGTAGAAAATGTATCCCCGATGGCGCCCCAATACCTTCCCTCTGGTATCAACGATTTCGCCTGGCTTCCGAAGAGCCCGCTCCCCTGTCTGGTTAATGATGAAATCACCGTAGCTACCCTCCAAAAAACAGGCATCCTGGCTGGATACAGCCTTGACGCTCGGCAGATCCAATCGTTTTGCCGTTTCGATGACTTCAGCCTTGGTGAGCTCTCCCAGCGGAAAGGCCAAGAAAGGAAGCATGTCTCGGGGAAGGCGGTAGAGCATATAGCTCTGGTCCTTCTCGCGATCCGCGCCCTTCTTGAGGGCCCAGCCGTCCGTCTCGTGTTCGATCCGGGCGTAGTGCCCTGTAGCAAAGTAAAGCTTGTCGTGCTTTTCGAGACGCCCCTCTCTCCGGAGAATTGTCTCGATCTGGCGGTAGAACAGCCCGAACTTGATCCTCCTGTTGCAGATCACGCAGGGATTGGGTGTGCGTCCGTGCAGGTAGGTCGACACAAAATTATCGATAATGATTTCCTTGAACTCCTTGCCCATATCTATGAGGTAGTAGGGAATTCCTAACTTTCGGCATACCTCATCCGCCAATAAGAGGGTCGTTGGAATGCGGAAGCCCTCAGTCCAGATATTCTGACTGGCCCCGATGACTGAAATCTCGTTCTGCTCTGACGGCTTGAAGGGCAGCTTGGCCTGTCGGTTTTTAAGAAGGTAGGCAGCCAGGCTGGAATCCACTCCTCCACTCATGGCCACCGCAATCACATCCATTCTAGTCGTTCCCTGTTCAACTGCACAATTGTACCCCGTTGCTAGGACTTGCTGCTGGATCTTCGCTGCACCGTGCTTACCGGAAAGGGTTCTGTTTCCGATCCGGTATAAATCGTCAAATGGGGGAAGGGAATCTCAATCCCTTCTTTTTCAAATCGCTCCTTGATCTCATCCATGATCGAGTTCTTGAGATTGATGTAGTCGGTTTTTTCGAACCAGAGGGCGAAGAGGAACTCCAGCGCGGAGTCCCCAAAATCGGTAAAAACGACAAGGGGCGCCGGCTCGTCGAGACAGTAGGGATTGCTCTCGGCCAAATCCATCAGGATCGATCGGACCCGTTTGACATCCTCTTTGTAGGCGACTCCCAACTGGATATCCATCCGGCGAATGGGAAACCTTGTTATGTTGGTCAGCTCTGTCGAAATGATCGTCTGATTGGGGATTCTCACGAACTGGTTGTCGAATTTCCTCACCTTGACAGAGAGAAGGTCGACGGATAGAACGACACCGGTCGTATCTCCGACTCTGATCACATCACCCACGGCAAAGGGCTTCTCGGAGATAAGAAATAACCCACTAATCAGGTTGGACATGCTCGTCTGAGAGGCAAAACCGACGGCGATCCCGACGATTCCCGCCGCTCCGAGAAGGGCGGCAAGATTCAGCCCCAGCTGCTGGAGCACCGCAACAAGCACGAAAAAGGTGCCTGTGTAAAGGATGGCTTTGCGCACCAACATCACAGTCTGGGGTGTGAGACGCCTACGAATAACGCGCTCGACCAACAGGGCGATCAACCTCACAATCGCCATTCCCAGAAGAACTATGAGCAATACCCGAATGGCCGTCTGAGCCCATTGGAGGCTGAAAAAACTCTTGAGGTTTTCCGGAATTATATCTTTCATAGGCCCTCCAAACCGGTCAGCATCTTCATGACCTGAAAGCTCTTTTTCAACAGGTTTTTATCCGGGCGCTGGCGAGGATCGGCGATCCTCTCGCAGGGTCCCTCCAAATCCGGAGGATGATCGGAAAAACTGATCTGGCTCACCTGTTCTTCGCCTCGGTACATCACGTTGACCTGATCGGTCCAGAGCCGCACCTCGCCCCTGAAAAGCCCCAGACTCTGCACGTGGAGGCTGAGACGCCGGAAGTCCAGATCGGCGGCAGAAGTATTGTTGATTAAAACGGGGCAGGTCGCACGGCTAATCCGCGGCTGGACCCCGGAGAGATCCCTCATGGCCCTGGTTTTCAGAGCGTAGCCCAACTCTCCTGATATCGTGTCTCCAAACCACGTCTTGGACAGCACCAAAGTCGGCACTTCGCAGAGGCGCAGGACTCGATCCTTTCCCGCTGTGATCTGCACCCACAGAGGAATACCGACAAAGAATAAGGCCTTTTGTTTTGCCGGGACCTTGATCGCTGCTTCGGGTCTCACGACAACCGGTTTGTCGGGCAGGGCAGGCACGAGCCGGGCGACAAGGGCTTCGTCACCGGAGGTCCATCGATTCCAGGATAGACTATCCCCCTGCGACTTTCTTCGCAGAGGCTTTAAGGGCCGATCAGGCGAAGATTCGCAGACGGTCTCGAAGGCGACGTACCAGTCTTGAAGGGCGTGTTTGACTCGAATTTCGACAGCCCCGATTTTGCCGCTATAAGTGACATCGGGCTCAACTTCCACCGGTTCCCAAAATGAAGCATCCATCCCCTCCTCCTTTGCCTTCGTGAGGTTGTTTATTATAACGTCACCGAAACCTTTGAGTCCAATCATGCCTGAGGAATATGTGCCTTTTATCTGAACCTGCGGGCTGTGCAAAACCTGCTGTACGGATATGCTCGCCATGAGGAGGGCGGAAAGCACCCCCTTAGATTAGATCCCAAAAACAGGATTTTTTTCGATTTTTTCTTGACATCCCCCAAATCTCGATGTATATTCATTTTTGACTGACGGTCAGTCTATACCGACGGTCGGTCTAATGAGCGTCCAGCTTTAGTTAGGCTGGGCAAATGCAGAGCCAAATAATGCGAATTTCAAAGGATTACGACGTCAGGAAAAACGAGATTATCGATACGGCTCAGAGGCTCTTCTTCGAGTTGGGTTATGAACAGACCTCAGTGAGCAATATCATCGACGCTGTCGGGGTGGCCAAGGGGACCTTCTACTACTACTTCAAATCCAAAGAGGAGCTTCTGGATCAGCTGGCGGATCGGTTTGCCGAGCAGATGGCGGCTCAGATGTCCGAAATACTCGAAGACCAGTCAATCGGGGCTGTGGAGAAGCTCAACCTCATCTTTATGCAAACCGGTCAATACAAGATCGAGAACAAGGAGCTCATGGTCACCTTCATGCGCGTGCTCTACAGGGACGACAACACGATTCTTCGATACAAGATGTTCAGCCGGGTAATAGAGAGAACAACTCCTATTCTGGCCAAAATTATCGAACAAGGGGTTGCCGGGGGCATGTTCGATACCCCCTCCGCAGAGGAGGCGGGAGAGCTCATCCTGCTCATAGGGCGCTCCATCAACGAAGTCGTGGTCAAAGAGCTTCTCGTTCGAACGGCTCCTAAGCCGGATCGCAAGGAGCTTTTGATGAAGCGGCTTCGATTCTACCAGGAATCCGTGGAACGTATCCTCGGTGCCCCCACGGGGTCCTTGACTTTTGTCAAAGAGGAGATGATAGATGTCTTTCTCGAATGGAACGTAAGCGCTGCCGAGAAGTCATTGGCATCTGCAACCGATCAAAATCGACATTCTGAGAGGCTATGACATTCTGAGAAGCTATAAGGAGAGAAGCTTATGATCAGAGTAGAAAATGTCACCAAAAGGTACGGCACAGGCGAAACAGAAGTCCTCGCGCTTCGAGGAATTTCCCTTACTATTAATGACGGCGAGTTCGTTTCCATTGCCGGCCCTTCGGGCTCCGGCAAGACCACTCTGCTCAACTTGATCGGCTGTCTCGATACTTCCACCTCCGGTGAGATCTACATCGAAGGGCAACCCGTCTCGGGGAAATCGCCCAGAGAGCTCGCCCTTTTTAGACGTCGAAAGCTGGGATTTGTCTTTCAATCCTTCAACCTCATTCCCGTTTTGAAGGCCCATGAAAACGTATCCTTCTCCCTCTCTCTACTCAAGGTTCCCGCAGATGAGTTAAGGGACAGGACCATGTCCATTCTCGAAGAGGTCGGCCTCAAAGGAATGGAACACCGCTACCCGAGAGAGCTCTCTGGAGGGCAACAGCAACGGGTAGCCATAGCCAGAGCCCTCGTCAAGGACCCGGCCATCGTCATGGCCGATGAGCCCACGGCCAATCTGGATTCGACAACGGGAGAGGAGATCCTTGGCCTTATGGAGCAGCTCAACCAGTCTCACAGCACCACCTTTATCTTCTCGACCCACGATCGGATGGTTATGGATCACGCAAAGCGACTGGTCCTGCTGCACGATGGGACCATCACAGATGATGAGAGGAGGTCGTAATGGCTTTTATCCTGAGCTTTGCATGGAAAAACCTCTCCCGGCACAGGAGGAGGACGATCATTACGGCGTCGGCCATCGCCTTTGGTATCGCTGTCTTTATCTGGATGGATGCTTTTCTCCTGGGTGCCGAGAAGGATTCCGAGAGAAATATCATCTGGTTCGAAACAGGATCCGCCAAGATTATGAAAAGGGCGTACTGGGACGAGATCGATTATATGCCTATAAAGCATGCCATCGAAGATCCCGTCGGGTTGATCAACGAACTGGAGCTGAGCAATACGAAACATACGCCCCGCATTACTTTTGGCGGGGAGATCTTCTTCGAAGAGGGATCCCTCCCCGTTAAAATAGTGGGTATCGATCCAGAAACGGACGGCGATGTGTTTCGCCTCGAAGAGACTCTAGTGGAGGGAAGCCGATACCTCAAAAGTGACCAGAGCGAGATTCTGATCGGGCATTGGTTGGCCGAGGACCTGGGAGCAGAGATTGGAGATACCGTAGAAGTCAGAACCCGCACTCGACACGGAGCCATGCAGACTCTGGAGCTCGAAATCGTGGGAATCATTAACTGTCCCAATCCTCTCATCAACAAGGGAACGGGATTCCTGCCCCTCTCAGTGGCTCAAGCGGACCTGGATATGCAGAACGCCGTCACCGAGATCGCCTTTTCCTTTCCCGAGGGATCAGATATCGATTATCGTGTCAAAGAGATCGAGTCCTTATTGCAGACTCGATTCCCCGATACAACGGTACTGACGTGGCATGAGCTGGCTCGGGATTTCGTAGCAATGGCGGAGATGAAAACCATGGGCTCCCGAATCCTCATCTTTATGATTTTTGTAATCGCCGCAATCGGGATCTCCAACACCATGCTCATAGCCGTTTACGAACGGGTTCGAGAAATCGGCATGATGAGGGCCCTGGGAATGCAGGACTTTGCGATCCGGCTTTCCTTTCTCTTCGAGGCTGGCGGTATCGGCATGATCGGCTCTGCGATTGGAGTCGTGCTTGGCACTTTGGCCACCTATCCAATGGTGCGATGGGGCATGGATTACAGTTTTATTGGGAGAATGGACGTAGGGTATCGCATCTATGGCATTTACCGTTCGGCATGGCATCCACAAGCAATGCTTACCGCCTTCATTGTCGGGACCGTTCTCAGCACTGTCATAGCCTTGATCCCGGCCTCTAGAGCCCTGAAAATGAAAATCACAGACTGCCTGAGGTATGAGTAAATGAAGCTTTGGATTATTGCCTTACGGAACATCACGAGGAACAAACGAAGGTCGCTGCTCTCAGGAATCGCGATCTCAGTCGCCACGCTTATTATCGTATTTATGTTCTCGTTGATAGAAGGTTTCAAAGTCGACGTTGCGAGAAACATCTTTACCTATATCAGCGGCCACATCCGCATCAGGAACGCCGAATACGAGAAATACGAGACCCTCAATCCCCTCCATCTGGGAATACAGGATTATACCGCCGTTCTCGACCTCGTACGCGATCAGGAAAACGTTCGCTTGGCCCTGCCTCGAATCCGCTTTTATTCGGCCATCTACCGCGACGACAAGAACTATCGGGGCATGGGATTGGGAGTCGATTTTGCCGAAGAGCTTTTTCTCGAGAGAGGAATGGCCGGAAAAAGTCTGTCCGCACGGGAAAGCTCTGAAAAGAAAGAACGCTTCGAAAGCATGAACCAGCGCGAGAAGCTGGAAGAGTTCGGCAAAAGTTGGTCGCTGACTTATGTCGACGGAGAGCTGCCCAGAAGAGGTGAGAAAGAGCTTCTTCTAACGACCGGCCTGGCAGAGGAGATGGGAGTCGGCAAAGGCGATAAGGTCACGTTCTACACTAAAACGGCGTACATGGGCATGCAGGCTTGGACATTCCGCATTACCGGTATCATAAGCTTCCCCATCCAGGTCATGAACCGCAGTGTCTTCATCGCCCCCTTCGATTCGGTTCAGAGGTTTCTCAAAATGGACAGCGCAAACAACATGGCATCGGAAATCGTCGTCCACGTCAAACAGCTAAAGAACCTGGAAGAAACCCGCGAAAACTTGATACACCATCTGAACGCGGCGGGCTTTACCGATCTCGAGGCGAAATCCTGGAAAGAGATCGGCAACTTTTTCGCCTTTGTCAATCTGGCAGAGCGAATTTACAACATCGTTGCCTTCTTCTTCTTTGTTCTCGGTACGACGGTTATTGTCAATACAACGATGATGGTTATCTATGAGCGAATGAAAGAAATCGGAACGATCGCTGCAATGGGAATGACCGGCCGGGAAATCGTTATCCTCTTCTTCCTGGAGGCCTTCTTCATAGGACTCATCGCCTCATTTATCGGAGTCATTCTCGGAGTTGGCATTACCATTCCCCTAGCCGCCTATGGTCTCGACTACGGAGAGGTGATGTCAAAAGTTGATATGGGTGTCTCAACGGTGATCTATCCGGTGCTGAACCTACGTTCAACCGTGGTTGTCTTTTTCTACTCCCTAGGTGTAGCCTCATTGGCTTCATTTGTGCCGACACGCCGGGCAGCAAAGATACAACCGGCCGAGGCGCTCAAAGCGATCTAGCTCGAATTTTATCACTGGAGGTCGATTATGATGAACAGCCAAAAAAAACACTTAATCGTTTTCAGCTTGCTAATCACCTTCGCCCTGCCTATGCACGCACTGAGCGGTGAAGAGATCATAGAGAGAATGGAGGCCAATCAGGTCCATGATTCGGCCAAGAGCACAGGCTCCTTTGCGATCACCGATCGGTTTGGCACGAGGGTAAAAACCTACAAGGCCTTCAGCTTGGGCGAAGACAGGATGCTCCTGGAGTTCACCAATCCCGAGGAAGCCGGTCAGAAAATCCTTCGCATCGATGACGAAATCTACCTCTACTTTCCCGAGGCTGAAGAGATCATTCATCTGCAGGGCGCATCGCTCAAGGACAGCGTTATGGGATCTGATTTTTCGTACGAGGACCTCACTGGAGGCAAAAGCCTGCTGGACGACTATACAGTCGAGCTCGAGGGCAATGAGCCGGTAGATGGCCACGACTGCTTCAGGCTCGAGCTTCACGCCAAGCGCAAGGATGTGGTCTACCCCCAGCAGACCATCTGGGTCGACGCCGAGCTCTTCGTCTACAGAAGAGTCATGCTCTACTCCCTCAAAGGCAAAGAGCTCAAAGAGATGAATATCAAGGAGTTTCGAGAGGTTGCCGGAAAAATCGTCCCCGTGTATATGGAGATGAGGGACAAGATGAAGAAGAGCTCCAAGACCGTGTTCAAAACGGATTCCCTCGAAATCGGGATCCCGATCGATCCCGGCTTCTTCTCACTCGAGGAGCTCTCGTGGTGACTGTACGGTTTGCGGCGACACAGATTGCAGCGGTATCTGTGCTGTTTCTGGCTTTGCTGCTCGCCCCGCGGGCATGGGCCGAAATCGGCGTGACGACCCGCATCACCGGAAACACCAGCCTCGTGCATGAGGAGAAATCGGAGTTCTCTCTGATGAGCTATGGGGAGGGCCGCCTCGACCTCAAATCCTACGGCAACCCAAACGTGCGAGGACAGCTGCAGCTCGATACACTGATCTCCGAAGAGATAAAGCTGGATGTGCCTCGCGCCTTTATACGGGTGCGATTTCCGGCTTTTCGATTGACGTTAGGCAAGACAAGGGTCAGCTGGGGCGAGGGGTTTCTCTTCAATGCCGGAGATGTCGTATTCGAGGGCATCTCCCTTCTGGACAATCTCACGGAGCTCGAGCTGCGGGATGAAACAGACTGGATGATCGTGCCCTATCTTCCACTAGGTACCTTCTCGTTTATCGAAGGGCTCCTCCTCCCCCACCCCAGGCTCGACGAGGGGGGAGACGGAATACCTGTGACCGTACCGCTCGGCCAGATAGATGTAGGATCTCGCATTCACACCAAGGCGGCCGGCATCAAGCTCGAAGGAGGCTACCTATACAAGGGAAGCGAGGGAAGACATAGACCCTATGTGAGCTTTCAAGGCGGACTGTTGACTCTGGACTGGCACCTCTCGACTTCGCTGTCCATCCCAACAGAGGATCCTGATCGCGAAAGCCTGCGCAAGGGATGGGATATCTCCTTAGGATTGTTTCGCATCGTCAATCTTCCCTCCTCCGGCTCGATCACCTTTCGCCTGGAATCAGCCCTAGCACCCTTCGCCCACTGGAAGGAGGTCTCCTCCTCCACTCCCCCCGACTACGGAATATACCTTTACCCCGAAGTTACTTTTGCAGTGACCGATTCGCTGAGCTATTTTATTCGCTCTATCGTCTCACCCATCGATCTCTCCGCGCTGGGCTTTGCCGGGATTCGTTGGAACATCTTTCAAGGATTCACAATGAGTTTCTACTTTTCGATAATGTTAGGTGACGAAAACGATCGATTTGGCTGGAACAGGCCGGGCGACACGGCATTAACATCGCAAATGGAGTATATATACGGCGGAAAGCTCTAGTCCGCATTGTTCACTACCAATGGCGATTCCCGTCATATCCGGACTAGAGTCACTTTTTGTGGAAGTATTGAACAATGTGAATGAACTTATAGATGGTATTATAGACCTCGACCATCATTGATTTGATACGATTGTCGCTACTGGCGTCCATCTCACCCCAATTTGCGATTATTTGGTGAGGAAGGCGTTCGTAGTCGGCGTGGACCTGTTTGAGGCATTTGGCAAGGGCGATCAAGTGCTTGGCGGTTTCGACGAAATACTCTTTGGCTTCATCATTGACATTCATAAGCTTGCGCCGGATCTGCGGTAGCAGCCTATTGTCGTTTTCGGCTCGAAAGATGAGATTCCTGAGATTATGGCCCAGCTCCTCCTCTTCTCCCAGAGACAGGTCGAAATGGGAAATTGTATCGCAGATTCGAATAAGCTGGTGATAAGATTCAGAGATCTGCTGAGAGTGGGTCTTTGATATCCATTTTCCCTTAATGATCAGCAGATCAACGAGCCGGCTGAGGTTCCCTTTGAAATAATGCGTTAAGAAGGCTCCGACATAGTTCATAATTTTGATATGTACGAAACCGGGCATGCCGAATTGGGCGAAAGTCGCGTTGTGTTTTTCTGAATAATTTTCCATTCCGGAGACATCGGTCGAGCCAAATACAGATCGCACAAGCTCTTCGATTTTCCTATGCTTGGTCTCTTTCGAAATTTCAACAAGAGCGTTTTCGGTTTTAATCTTAAGAGCGGCCAGGTAAGGCTCCACAATCCGGTCGTTGTATACAACGGGCTGGGATTTGTAGTCCGGATTGCTCGTGATGTGTTTGATGATCAGCTCGAGCAGGCCGGCATTGCGAAGGTCAAGAAGCTTTCTGAAGGCTTTCTCCCAGAGATTTCTCCTGATGACAGCCACCTTCCTGTATTCCCTCAAAGCGTCGAAAATGACATCCCAGTTGGAGTGATCGTTCAAGCCCAGGACGAGATCGTTGAAATCCTTTAGCTCCTCGATGACGTATTCGCCGGTGAGATCTTCGAATAAGGGTTTGCTCGAAAAATCGTGTTCAGCGATCTTCAAACCGAATTTTTTAAGCAAAAAATAATAATCAAAATGGATGAAATCGAGAAAGTGAGAGAGCTCGTTGAAGTTCGCATTGATCTCCTTTGTGATTTCAGGAGTCAAGCTCGAGGAGAAGTGGCTGAGGGTATCTCCGATCTCCTCTGCAAGGCCTTCTGAGCTCTGATTCTCATATCTCTCTCTGATCGCCTCTTCCTGAAGACGATCCAACACCTCGCGTTGTGCATTGGTAAGGGAGATTTCGAATACGATATTCCGTAACGCTTTCGAGGATTCCGTACGTTTAAAGAGATTCTGGGCAGGGCCGAAAAGCTTGTAGATTTCGTAGATAAAACGCGGAAAATCGGGAAGCAGCATACCGTTTCGGGGATTATAATAACGCTGTTTGAGCTGGCTCAGATCACGAGCCATGAGCTTGAGCTGCTTCCGTCTTTGGCGTTCCGGATCGACGGGTTCGAAAAAGATCGCAAAAAGGCGTTCCAGAATATTTCCGCTCGGAGCCACATTCCGGCTTCGAGAAAGCGAGGAATCTGCTTTTCCGCCAGATTGCTCCATACAGTTAAAAGGTTAGGCGAAATAATCGACCTTGTCAATTTTTTGGCATCGTGGAAGTATATTTTAAAATGATATCGTGCAAAGACCTGCTCGATCTTGTACGAAATGCCGGCTTTCATCGCTGCAGCATTCTCAACCTCAAAGACCTTGGTCATCTGGATCTTGCCAAAACCAATCCGTTCTCTGGTACGTTAGGCTCACTAGTCATGTGCGCTCTCTCATGTTATGCAGACGAGCCGGATGATCAGTCTCAAACCGGTGATCCCCACGGATTGATCGCTCCCTTTGCCAGACGAAACTACTATCGTGAATCCGTAATACGACTTCAAGCGGTCCTGCGGGAGATCAACAGGAGAACAGGCCTGAAAAAAAGAGAGAGCCGAATCTTCTGCAACTCCCGTCTGCCGGAAAAGCTCCTGGCGGCGCAGTCCGGACTGGGCTCCTACGGCAGGAACAACATCATCATCGCCCCGCCAGACCTCGGATCACTCTTTACTATCTCGGGTCTTTTCCTTCCCATCGAGCTTCAATCCGATCCCCCCCTTACGGAGATACCCTCGCCGGGAGATCTCTGCGGATCCTGCCGTGCCTGTGTAGATGCTTGTCCCGTTTCTGCCCTCTCCGACCAGGGTGAGCTCGATACAGAGACTTGCCTCCAAAATCTCGCCACAAGCCTCAAATGCTGGCCCGATGCGATAAAGGAGATCTGGGGGGTTCGCCTCTACGGATGTCAGGTTTGTCAGGCCGTATGCCCCTTCAACCAGAAACTCACGGCGGAGTGCCTTCCGGAGCGGGGAAAGCTGGGATCTAGCGTACCCCTGCGGTTGTTTTTGGAACCTTCAGCGGATCAGCTGCGTCAATTCCTTAAAAGGACAACCCTGGGACAATCCTGGATTCCCATGGAGGCGCTCCAGAGAAACGCTCTCGTTGCAGCGGGCAATCGAAGAGACTCAGCTGTCCTGCCCTTTGTCAAGCCCTACCTCAAATCGCAGGTCGCCTTGCTTCGGGAGGCCGCAAGCTGGGCTTGGGAAAGAATTTCAGAGCTTTAACGCGAGAAAATCGAATAAATAGATCTCTAATTTGATAAATGGCCGTGATCCTGATATATTTTATGAAGTAATCGGCAGAAGGAGGCTGATCCAAATGTGCAAAAAGTGCAAGGCTGCCTTACTGATTATCCTTGTCTTGACTGTGGCTCCTTTGGCTTTCTCCCAGGAGATCTCGGAGAAGCAGGACCTCGCCGTCTTCAGGT
>CAZLRN010000051.1:3499-15861 GCA_964561715.1 uncultured Spirochaetales bacterium | reverse complement strand
CCTCCTCTTTGCCCAACAGATAGGTGTCGCTCTCGTAATAGACGCGGTCAAAAGATACGCCGGTACGGCGGTAGGTTTGCTCGATGCCGCTGATCACCCATTCGTTCATCCTCTTCCAGAGGGCGATCACCTCCGGATCGCCCTTCTCCCATGCCCTGAGCATCTCTCTGGCCTGCTCCTCGGCGGTTTCTTCTTGCTTTGACCACGAATCATAGCGGACGTAATACTGGCCCACAAAATGATCTGGTTTGATACCCTCGCTCTCAGGCGTCTTGCCCTGTCCGAAGAGCTTGTAGGCCAACATAGACTTGCAGATATGTATACCTCGGTTGTTGATGAGATTGACCTTTTGCACTTCGGCGGCGTTGGCCTTGAGAATGCGTGAAACACTCTCTCCCAGGGCGTCGTTTCGAAGATGCCCGATGTGAAGCGGCTTATTGGTATTGGGGCACGAAAACTCGACCATGATCTTAGTTGATGATAAACCTTCCGAACAGCCGTAGCGCTCTCCCTGCTCCTCTACCGCTTTCAGGACCCGTTCGGAAACCCGGTTCTTGTCGAGAGTGATGTTGATGTAGGGTCCTGAAGCTGCAACGGTTCCGGGGGGAGAATCGGGATTTTCTGAGAGCATTCCAACCACCGCCTCAGCGATGGAGTGGGGTGGTTTTCTCAACACTCGGGAAAAGGGGAACATCGGAAAGGCGATATCACCCATCTTCGGATCGGGAGGGGTTTCCGCCACGAGATCTTTTCGGGACTCGATGGATTGAGCGGAATCGAGCTGGGATAGTGCTTCCCACACCACTTTATGCCACTGTTCACGAATCTGATCCAAGTCTGCCACCCTCCGCTAGAAGTATCCCATAACCGCCAGCATACCCGAAAATCCTTCTCCGTCTCTGCGGAAAGAGCTGAGTAGGGGATTGCAGGAAGTGCAGTCCGATATCACCGTCGCCCAATCGATTCCCAGCCTCTTCAGGAGCACCCGATTGGCGCCTATCAAGTCGATATAGTGATTCTCATCGTCCCTGGATACGGCTTCATCCCCGTATTCCCTCTCGAAGAGGCTGTATCGATCCTTGGGTATCCTGTAACAGCAAGGGCCGATGCCTGGCCCGAGAAGGACCCTCAATTGGCTTGCGGAGCTATTGAAGCGCTCTTTCATGACGGAGAAACCAACCTCCAGAATGCCCGTTCCCTTCCAGCCCGAGTGAAGGAGACCAAATGCCCCTGACTCCTGATCGAAGAGAAACAGGGGCAGACAGTCGGCTACACCCACACACAGCACGGCTTGGGAATCCGCGGTTACCAATCCGTCGCCCTGGGGGGGAGAACCCTCCCAGCGGCTCCTGAAGGCATCCCGGGATTCGTCCAGAAAGATGACCTTTTTTGAATGAACCTGCTTCAGAAAAAAGGCTCGGGAGGGTTGGATTCCGATGCCCTGCAGGAAGGCTTTGCGCTGGTCGAGCCTGGACATATCGCCGGCCTGCTTCAGCGAGAGCACGGCTCTCGGGCCGGACCAGCTGCCGGTCGGAGTTAGATCGGCATAGAGGCCGGGCTTCTGTATGACACAAACGGAGGCGTACTTCAAGCTGTTCTATCCCAGGGTCCTACCTATTCTGATGATGCGCATCGCCCTTTCAGCCGCTTCTTCCAGTAGAGGATCCGCTTGAGCCATCGCATCTGCAAGCGTCATTGCCTTGTTGACGGTACTCATGATTCCATGGATACCGTGGTCGTAAACCGCTTCCGCTCCCGCTCCTATTTCGCCAACGATGGCCAGAACCGGCACGTTGTAGGCCTGGGTCCGTTTGGCGATGCCGACGGGTACCTTTCCGTAGGTTGTCTGTCCGTCGATGGCGCCCTCTCCGGTTATGACCAGATCGGTCGACTCGAGGTGATCTTCGAATCGCACGATGTCCAGCATCGCATCGATGCCGGATTTCAACTCGGCACCGCAGAAGATCATCAATCCCGCGCCGAGCCCGCCCGCGGCTCCGGAGCCCGGCTCCTGGCTGATATCCTTGCCGAGCTGCGACTCGACGATTTTTGCAAAAAACTTAAGGTTTTGATCTAGCTCCTCGACGATTTCGGGTGTGGCGCCCTTCTGCGGGCCATAAACGTGGGCGGCCCCCGTTTTTCCGAAGAGCGGGTTGGTCACGTCACAGGCTACAGTCACCTTGCATTGCTCGAGCCTGGAATCGACCTTCGAGTTGTCGATGACCGCGATTTTGGAAAGCTCCTTGCCTCCGAATCCCACTTCCTTTCCTGCTTTGTCTTTGAAAGACCAGCCCAAGGCCTGGGCCATGCCCACACCGGCGTCGTTCGTGGCGCTCCCGCCGATGCCTATGAGAATCTCTCGGCAGCCCTCGTCCAGAGCCGCACGGATTAGCTCGCCGGTGCCATAGGTGGTTGCGAAGAGAGGATTCCTTTTGCTCTCCGGTACCAGAGGGAGCCCTGATGCGGCGGCCATTTCGATCACTGCACTCTTGCCCTCTTTAGTTCCCTGGCCAGGGAGGATGCCGTAGCGAGCTGTGAGCTTTTCTCCCAGTGGTCCGGTTACTTCGAGCTCTCGGTACTCACCTTTGCCTCCTAGGACGGCAGCCTCAACGGTGCCCTCTCCGCCATCTGCGATGGGAATTTTGACGATCTCCGCATTGGGATAGACTTTTCTCACTCCCGCCTCGATGAGGGTGGCTACTCTGATGGAGCTGTTGCTTCCTTTGAACGAATCGGGCGAAATAACGATTTTCATGTTTACTCCTTTCCGAACTCGACATTGGACCTCAATTCGCTGTCCCTGCGGAATCTCCGTATAGCCAGGTCGATAAGGCGGTCCAGAAGCTCTGAGTATGAAATCCCGGAAGCCTCCCACAGCTTGGGATACATGCTGATCTTCGTAAATCCCGGTATCGTGTTGATTTCGTTTACGAGTATTTCTCCCTTGGGCGTCAAAAAGGTGTCCACCCGAGCCATGCCTTCGCAGCAAAGAGCTGTAAAAGCCTCTACGGCTATTTTCTGCACCCTTTTTGTCGTTGCTTTGTCGAGATCGGCAGGTATCTCGAGCCTGGCCCCTTCCTCGTCGATGTACTTGGCCTCGTAGGAGTAAAACTCTTTGAGAGGAATAACCCTGCCTGGTAGAGATGCCATAGGTTCCTCGTTTCCCAACACAGAACACTCGATTTCGTCTCCGACTATCGCCTCTTCGAAGAGTATCTTATTGTCATAGTCAAAAGCGGAATCGACGGCCCTCTCGAATTCCCTCTCGTCTCTAACCTTGCTTATTCCAACGGAGGATCCCAGGTTGGCGGGCTTTACAAACAGGGGGAGACCAAGTGATCGGCTGATGTTTGTGAATTGATAGGATTTCCTTCGAGACTTATGAGCGACTATAAAGTTGGCAATAGGAATTCCCGCATCTCGTAAAAGCCGCTTCATGATATCCTTGTCCATGCCCACGGCCGATGCCGTAACGCCGGCACCGACGAAGGGTATATCAGCCAGCTTGAGAAGCCCCTGCACGGTTCCATCTTCGCCGTAGGGTCCATGCAGAACAGGGAAGACGACGTCCAGGCTACCCAATGCGCTCCGTGTGGAAAGGTTAAGCAGCAACTTTTGCCCCGTTCCGGGTAGGACAGCCAAACCCTTGTCCGAATCTGAAAGCTTGATGTGTGCCGGATTATCCTCGTTGAGGAGAAAACGGGCGCTGCTGCTTAGATGCCAGCGTCCCTTACGATCGATCCCGATGAGCACGGCATCATATTTCTCTTTGTCCAGAGCTTCGATGATGTTTTTGGCCGACTGAAGAGAAACCTCGTGCTCCGCCGATCGCCCTCCGAAGAGTATACCTACCCGGATCTTGTCTCTGTGACTCACGTTTCTGCGCCCTCTGTTGCGAAATATCGAATCAAGGAGATTAAATCAGTGAGTGTAGCTCGAAGTTTTCATTTCTCGAATTACGGTCACCTTGATCTTTCCCGGGTATTTCAGATTATCTTCTATCTTCTTGGCTATACCGGAGGCAAGGATTGCAGCGCTCTCGTCGTCGACCTTGTCGCTGTTGGCAACGACTCGAAGCTCCCTGCCGGCGTAGATCGCAAAGGCTTTATCAACCCCCTCGAACTCCTCGGCGATCCGCTCGAGATTCTCGACCCGCTCGAGGTAGTCCGATATCGTCTCTCGCCTGGCGCCTGGTCGGGCACCGGATATGGCGTCCGCTATCTGAACGATGACGGATTCAGAACAACTCTGTTCGGTATCGTCGTGATGCGAAGCGATGGCGTTTACAACCAGGGGATCTTCCCCCCACTTCTCGGCCAACTCGACTCCGAGCTCGACGTGAGCCTTTCCGTCGAGGGCGAATCCCTTTCCGATGTCGTGAAGCAAACCGCCGCGTTTGGCAATCTCCGTATCGCATTTGAGATCTCGAGCGATCATTGCAGCAAGCAGAGCCACCTCCTTCGAGTGGTAGAGGTTGTTCTGCCCATAGCTGTATCGATAGAGGAGGCGTCCTACGGCTTCGGTTGCCTCTCGGCTCATCTTGTTCAATCCGAGGTCATGAACAACGGAGTCCGCTTCGCGGCGCATCGTCTCGTGAGCTTCTCTCTTTATCTGACGTACCGTGTCGTCGATCTTTTGAGGGTTTATTCGACCTTCCCGAAACAATCGATCCAAGGTGGCCCGAGCAATCTCTCTGTTGATCGGATCTGGACTGGAGAGATTGATGGCCTCTTCGGAATCCTCTACGCCCAGCTCCACTTCGAGGCGATTCTCGAGCATACGGATGTATCTTCCCTCGCGGCTCAAAAGATTCTCGATGTTTTCCGGACTCGGTGGATCTAGAGTTGTGGGACTGTGCTCGATCATCTGTGGAAGCGCCAAACGCTGTATCGCAGAAACAATGATTTCCCGCGCTCGTGTCTCGGCGACTCTCTGAGCTTCTTCCTCTGCGCGGTTTATGATGTGCTGGGCGTCTCTCTTCTCTTCGTTTGCCATAGTTTGAATGAGCTGCTCTTTCAGAGCTCCACGCGTCGAGCCAGATATGTCTTCGAGTTTCTTGCGGAATTGCTCCTTCATTGAGTTCATCTTGTTTTCGTACTCAGAGATTCTTTTCTCCCGGTTTGAGACAGTGGTTCGAATTTTTTCGAGAGAAGATACCCGTTCCTGCAGGAGGAAGGTGCGTTGACTGAGCTGGGCCTCCATTTTTTTCAGCTCTTCTTTGTGTTCCCGAATCTCTTCCTCGAGCAACTCCCTGTCGCTGGCCAGCTGAGCGTTGCCCTCCTTGAGCATCTGCTCGCGCAGAAGCCCGATCTCCTTCCTCACCTCGTCGACCCTGCGGGAGGCGCTATTCTCAGCGGAGACAAGCTGTATCTTGGCTTTGATCCACTTTAGAAGCCAGCTCGTTGCGACAGCGACTACGGATAAAGCCAGTGCGAGAAGAACCTGCATTCTCTATGCCCTATACGTTATAGGTCGAGGCGGAGACATCTCCGCCGGTACCTGTCCAATTAGTGTGGAAGAACTCTCCCCTCGGCTTGTCGAGGCGTTCGTATGTATGAGCCCCAAAGTAGTCTCGTTGAGCCTGAAGAAGGTTGGCTGGAAGCCTTTGGTTTCTGTACCCGTCATAAAAGGCCAGAGCTGTCGAAAAGGCCGGTGATGGTATGCCAACCATAATGGCCTGGGAAACCACGCGTCTCCAGGAATCCTGACATCGATCGATAACGCCCTTGAAATAGTCGTCCAGCAAGAGGTTGGAGATAGCGGGATTGTTATCAAAGGCCTCTTTGATTTTCCCCAAAAAGACGCTTCGGATGATGCAGCCGCCCCGCCACATGAGAGCAATCCCTTGGTAGTTGAGGTTCCATCCATACTCCTTTGCGGCCTCCCTCAGCAACATGAAGCCCTGAGCGTAAGAGACGATCTTCGATGCCAGCAAGGCCTGGCGGATATCCTCGGTGAAGCTCTTTTTGTCGCCGTCGAATACGGGTTTGGGCCCTCTGAGTATCTTGGAGGCTGCGACTCGTTCCTCTTTTAGCGCGGAGAGGCATCTGGCGAATACCGCTTCTCCGATGAGGGTCACCGGCATACCCATATCCAGGGCGCTGATTCCCGTCCACTTACCTGTGCCTTTCTGGCCCGCAGTGTCGAGTATCTTTTCCACAAGGGGTGAGCCGTCTTCATCCTTGAAAGCCAGGATATCCCGGGTGATTTCTATCAGGTAGCTGTCCAACTCCCCCTTGTTCCACTCGGCAAATACTTCATTCATCTCATCGGCGCTGTAGCCTAGAATTTCCTTCATAAGGTGGTAGGCCTCGCATATCAGCTGCATGTCTCCGTACTCTATCCCGTTGTGTACCATTTTGACGTAGTGCCCGGCACCGTTTTCCCCTACCCAGTCGCAGCAGGCGTCACCGTCAGAGGTTTTTGCCGCCACGGCTTGAAATATTTCCTTGATCAGCGGCCAGGCCTCCGGATGTCCTCCGGGCATGAGGGAGGGTCCGTGTCGCGCCCCCTCTTCGCCGCCGGAGACGCCGGTTCCGATAAAGAGGATTCCCTTCTCCTTGAGGTATTCCGTTCTTCGGGTGGAATCCGGGAAATGGGAATTGCCGCCGTCAATAATGAGATCTCCCTTGTGGAGATGGGGAATCAGCGTTTCGATGAAATCATCGACAGCCTGACCGGCTCTCACCATCAGCATGATTTTTCGCGGCTTCTTCAGCAGCGCGATAAACTCTTCGAGGGAGTGAGCTCCATATATCGTGTTGCGGCCTTTTGCGGCGCCGTCTAAAAATTCGTCGACTCTGGAGACGGTTCTGTTGTAGGCCGCCACGCTGTATCCCTTGTCATTCATATTGAGTATGAGGTTTTGGCCCATAACAGCAAGACCGACAAGACCGATATCCGCTTTTCCATCCTTAGCCATGAATACTTTCTCCTCTCATCACGTTCGATTTATCATGTTCAATGATAGTGCTATTCCCAACCCAAGGCAATCGACTCTTAATCGATGCCGTAGCTTAAAGCCGCGCTAATGGGCGACAGCGCTCCATAGAGCAATAGCACCCTAATGGGCGTCAGCGCTTTCCTAAGCGGTAGCGCTTTCCTGAGCGGTAGCGCTCTGCCGAGAACTGCTACTCGCCAAAGCGTTCCTTGAAGGACCAGAGTCCCAACGCAGGATTGGAGATATAGAAGATCTCCTCACCGTCTACGTTGTTGAATCCGTCCTTGAGGATTTCGGGATTGTATTTCCTCGCCATGTCCCTCAGATCGGCGTAACGGAAGTTAACGCTTTCGATCTCTTCGCGGCTCAGGCTCCCAGGGCAATAGGTGATTGAGAATCTTCCCTCCGATGATCCATGGATCAGGTGGGCTGCCGCGCTCAGGTTGTCCTGGAGGTCACTGTTTTCCTCGACGAGCTGCAGCACCTTGGGAGTGCCGACGTATCCGTACTTTCGAATGAGTTTGTCGATGCCCTTGTCCTCGCCGAATTCCCGCAAGCCAGGAGCCAGAACAATGAGCTCTCCCCCGTCGGCTATGGCCATCCTGGTGCGGTAAACACTCTTGTTGCCCAGCCAAGTGCTCTTGAACTCTCCCGGATCGAGATAGACCACGACTCTCTCGAGCGGTTCATCGAGAAGCTGGAAGTTCACCTTGAGGGACAGCTCCGATGCCAAATTGAAGCACTCGACATCATCCCCCACGAAGAGCCCTCTCGTGCAGAGTTTGCGGTCCTCTCCCATGGCGACCACTGTGAGGCAATAGATGATTGGGAGCTCTTTGGCGAAATGATCAGAGGCGTAGTTGAGGACCTGTCTGACGGGAGTATCGGCCCTGCCCATCATTCGCTCCATGCCGTAGACGGCTCCCAGATAATGACTCTTGTTGATTCCTTCCCTGCCTCCGGTCCCAACGAAGATGTTTTTATTGAAATTGGCCATTCCGACCACCTCGTGCGGAACGACCTGGCCTAGGGAGAGAATCAGATCGAATCCACCATTGACCAGGAGCCTGTCGACTTGGGCAGGCCAGCTGAAGTTGAGCTTTCCCTCGGATACGCGATTGATGAAATCCGCCGGAACCTCCCCCAATGTCGTGATTCCTTCTCTCCAGTCGTGGACCCGAAAGCGGTCTCTCGGAAGATCGCCGAACATCTTGGAGATCTCGGATTCCGTCATCGGGAAGTGAGTTCCAATCGCCGGCATGATATCGGTGAGACGATCACCATAGTATTCGTAGACGTGCTGGGCGAGCACGCCCGCCTGAGAGTGAAATCTTGTGAAGTCGGGTGGAAGCGCGAGGACTTTGTTTTTGGTTCCGAGCTGATCCAACACGGAAAAAAGTCCGTCCCGAAGGTCCTCTTTCGAGAGACATTCCTCTTCGCTACCTCGTTTGAAGTACAACATGAATCACCTCTTACAGAGCAAAATAGCCAGGAAGGCTTTGCCCTGTCAAGGTGAGCCCACTTAAGAGCCGGGCCCGGCTGCCCACGCCTTAGCTGGATTCGGCTGCCCACGCCACGCCACGCCATACCTCAGCCGGCCACACCGCGCCGTCAAATCAGAGTAGAAATGTCATCGCGAATGTGGCAATGTATAACGTCTCTATATCAGAGACAGCCTGACAGGAAATGAGATAGGTGAAAGGAGACGGTAATGGAGTACAGGAATTTCGGCAGCACGGATCTAGAAACCTCGGCACTAGGATTTGGGACCTTCGAGTTGAACAGGGAGTATGGTCCCATCGACGATAAAGAGGTCGTAAAGGCAATTTTCCGGGGCATGGATTTGGGCATTACCTGCATCGATTGCGCGCCTATTTACGGATTTGGCCATGCCGAAGGGGTTGTCGGTAAGGCTCTTGGGAGTAGGCGAAAGGATGTGATGCTGCTCACCAAGTGCGGTATCCGTTGGGCTGAAGGCGGAAAGCGTGTTTGGGACGGAAGCAGGGATTCGGTCCTAAAAGAGATGGACGAGAGTCTGACTCGTCTGCAGACGGATTACGTCGACCTCTACCTCGTTCACTATCCACCCTCTCGATTGGGTACTCCTTTAGAGGAGACAATTGAAGCCCTGGAAGAGGTCAGGAAGTCGGGCAAGGCACGTTACATCGGTGTGTCGAATTACGATCTTGACGACTTAAAGGGAAGTCTCCAGTACGGTTCGATTACCGCCAATCAGATCGTGTATAACTTGTTTGATCGGCGCAACAAAGAGGGAATCGACTATGCGAAATCTCATGGAGTTGGGATTATGACCCACGGTAGCCTCTCCTCGGGTCTCCTGGCGGGTACGTTCACCAAGGATACCGTTTTTGGAGATGATGACTGGCGTCGGAGCGGCATGGTCCGCGGGCTTCCGCTGATGAAGGGAGAGAACTTCACAAAGAACCTCGCGGTGGTGGAAGAGCTGAAAGATGTTGCTCGGAGTCTGGGCAAGACCCTGCCTCAACTGGCTGTTAATTGGGTGCTGAGTGATCCTGGTGTCACCGTCGCGCTTACGGGCTGCCGGAACGTCGAAGAGATCGAGGAGAATTTCGGGGCAACGGGTTGGAGTTTGAGCGCCGAGGACAAGGATCGCATAGAAGCTATCATGAAAAAGGCCGTCGGCTTGACCGAGGAATCCTGATCGATTTTTCCGATAGGTGACTGACTTTGTCACGCCTCTGAATCGAGCCGATACTCCTTGATCTTGTTCAAGAGGGTACGTCGGGTGATGCCAAGCTCTTCGGCCGCTTTTGTGCGGTTTCCTTCCCACCGGTGAAGCGCCCTCTCGATGGCGTCTCTCTCGAGAGCCTTGAGGGTCGAGGGCTCGAAGGAGGGGCTTGTTCCCGTCGGAATGTCCAGAGCCGATTTTTCTATTGTATCCGAGGGAGAAAAGATGAAGGCCCGCTCTATAAGATTCTCCAGCTCCCGGACATTTCCGGGATAGGAGTAAGATTTCAGTAGTGTCAGCGCTTCCTCACTGATCTGCCTGATTGTTTTGCCCATACGCTGCCTGAGCTTCTCGATGATGTGCGCCAGCAGATCCGGTATATCCTCGGATCTCTCTCTGAGAGGAGGCACTCTGATTCGTGCCACGTTGAGCCTGTAAAAGAGGTCTTCGCGAAACTCACCGCTCTTTACCATCGCCTCCAGATCTCTATTTGTCGCCGCGATGATACGGACGTCGATGGGTATGATCCGGGACCCGCCAAGTCTCCGAAGCCCCTGGTCTTGCAGCACCCTGAGAAGTTTGACCTGGAGGTGAAGGGGCATATCCCCGATCTCATCTAGGAACAGAGTTCCGGAGGAGGCGAGCTCGAACATTCCGTTCCGCTGGGCGTGGGCCCCCGTAAAGGCGCCCTTCTCATGCCCGAAGAGCTCGCTCTCCAGCAGCGTTTCGGGAATCCCGGCGATGTTGACTGCTATAAATGGGCCGTTGGCGCGATTGGAATTGGAATGAATCGAGCGCGCGATAATCTCCTTTCCCGTCCCGCTCTCGCCGGTTATGAGAACCGTGGCCGGGGTGGCCGCGATGGCATCAATTGATTCCCTTATTTGCTTAATGGCCTTGCTGCGTCCGATAAGAAGCGTCCCTGCGGGCGAGCTTCTCTGCGCCGACTCCACCTCGTCTTTGAGCTGTTGCGCTTCGAGCAAATTTTTGAGTCGAAGCACCAGCTCTTCCGGATCAAAGGGCTTCACAATATAATCGTTGGCGCCCAGCTTCATCGCATCGACGGCGTCTTGTACTTCTCCATGGGCGGAGATCATGATCAGCGGGAGGCGTAGGCCCTCCTCTTTTATCCACCCGATGAGCTCGAGTCCGCCCATACCCGGCATTTTCAGATCTACAATGGCGGCGGAGAACGCCTCCTGTTGCAGAATGCGCTGAGCCGAAAGGCCGTTTTCCGCGCCAACGACATCCATATGCTCGAGCTCGAGATACTTCTCGATCGACTCTCGAACGTTTCTCTCGTCATCAACGACCAGTATCTTCATTCGACTCTCTCTTAAGACTCTTAAGACATACTTCTGCGACGGTCCCGCCGCCGCTTCGGGGTGACAGCGAGAGGGACCCTCCTGCAGATTCGACAAAGCTCCTCGCGATCGCCAGCCCGATTCCCGATCCCGTAGTCTTGCTCGTATAGAAGGGATCGAATATCCTCTCACGAATTTCAGGTGATATTCCCTCTCCCCTGTCCATCACTGAAATGGTGACCTTCGATTTCGAGCTCGAGACATGA
Organism: uncultured Spirochaetales bacterium; assembly: GCA_964561715.1. Lineage (GTDB taxonomy): Bacteria > Spirochaetota > Spirochaetia > SZUA-6 > CAZLRN01 > CAZLRN01. The sequence goes on along the minus strand of CAZLRN010000051.1, from coordinate 4,641 downwards.
ACCTCCACAGATTGTTCGGACGGATCTCCGGCCGGCGTGCTTTCGAGGGCGTTTCTGATGAGATTCTCCAGCACGCTCCTCAATCGTTCCCTGTCGAAGCGTACGGAAATCCTGTCTGCGGGTGTGTACAGTATATCTTGATTGAATCGGGCCAAGAGATCCTGCAAGAAGCCATTCAGGTTAATGATCTCCGGCCTTCCTACAGGATCTCTCAGGTAGTCGCCGATCCTGTCGGTAAGGGAGGTGAGGTGCTGAACCTCCTCTTCGATGACCTGCAGGTCCTCCAGTTGAGCCTCGGGCAGCACTTTTTTCAGTATTCCGGTTCTGATACGAATGGCGCTCAGTGGATTCTTGATTTCATGAGAGAGCGTGCGAGCCGTTTCCCCCAGTTGGGCGAGCCTCGTCTGGGACTCCAGTTTTTCTCGATAGGAAAGGTTCTTTCTGTACAGATAGGCAATTGCTCCAAGGATAGCAGCGACTGCAAGGGGAACAGCGGCGAAGGCGAAGCTGTAAAGTCTCTGGGAGGTCCAGTGACCTTCCGCCGAGAGCTCGAGAAAGAGGAACTGTGAAGGTTCTGCATGAAGGTTCATCATCCTGCGCATGCGCCTGGGCATGTTCCCCGGCATCGGTCCGGGAATCCTGCCGGGCAACGTGTTGCCGGGAGGCGTTTTACCGGGTCCCCATTCGGGCATTCTGTCGGGCAAGCGTCCGGGCAACAATCCCATTTTGCGTATCAGGACCAGGGTTTTTCTATCTCTGTCGAATCGAAAGATCGAGATGCTCGATGATTCGTCGGAGAGATCGTAGGTGGGAGGAGCTGTCCCGAAATGAGTAACGGCCTTGCCGGAGAGATCGTAGATGCCGAATCCCAGGATCTCCTCCTCGTTTTCGATCGAGAGAGTCTGATTCTCCCGGAATGCATCCAGGAGAGCCGAGGCGATGCGGTCGGCTCGATATTCTGCGAGTAAGAGGCTCCTGCTTTTTTCTCCCGAAATAAGGAAGAAGGAGAGAGCTGTGACGAGCAGAAAGGCGATGAGGAGAATCCCTGCAAATATGATTTTCCGTCGAAAAAACATGTCTCAGCCGGCTTCCACAATATAACAAAAATGGGAAGGAACCGCTAACGTCGCGGCTCCTTCCCT
>CAZLRN010000051.1:0-3399 GCA_964561715.1 uncultured Spirochaetales bacterium | reverse complement strand
AAGTGAAAGGTGCTCCTGCCGGGTTTAGGATCTCCATCCTCGGCCGTAAGAATCCGGGCCACCCCTCATCATGTTACCACGCCGGCCGGGGCCTCGCCAGCCGGGACCCTGAGGACCCCAGGCACCGGGCGTGTCCAGGTCGTACTCTTGATCGCCGATCGTGGCCTTGGTTACCAGAAGATGGACTTCGTTCTCGTTGTCATCATCGCAGCACATCCCTTCGACGGTATATCCCTCGACGGTGATCGACTGGCCCTCTTCGATGTCCAGGTTCCAGAGAGCAAACCTTGGAACGATGAGCTCGTACTCCTTGCCCCCGCTCTTGAGCTCCGGATGCCACTTGTTCTCGAAGGCAACGGGCCCGCTTACGGAGATCTTCTCTCCTTTAGTGGCTTCCTCCATGGCTCTCGGGCCTGCCCAGTTTCCTCGTGGGCCAAAGGGCCGCTCTGCCTCTTCCTTTTGACCGGTGGCAAAGGCTGCTACCAGTCCCATCAACATCAATACGATAGAAACAGCAATGATTCTGCTTTTCATTCTGATTCCTCCTCAAATGAATCTATCCCATGTTTTGCAAGGAGTGTGCCAAGGCAGGCCGCTAAAGGGGGGAGATATCCTTGCCTTTTGGCTCAAATTTTTGGCTTAAGGCTGATTTTGGGCCATCCATGAGACCGGGGCTGAGAAATTATTTCTCACCTGCCAAAAAGCGAGTAACTTTTTCTCAAGGGATTACTCAGATCTGTGTTTTCAAGATGGGAGTTAGGCGCGCTTGTCAAGGCGCTTCAATCCGGCCTCTTGAGCTGCTTCCACGGCCTCCCCGTACTCGGTGTGGGTGATCCGGCGGTTTATCTTCGGATCTGTGCCGGCCATGTGACAGGGCCAGAACTGAGCCATGACATTGACATAGGTGTCGATCGAGATCTCTTGGGCCAGAAATCGCATGATCTCGCCGGTGCCTGCGACCTGGTTCGGCATGACCAGATGCCGCACCAATAGTCCTCTGACAGCGATTCCGCTTTCGTCCATCATCAGATCGCCGACCTGCCGATGCATCTCTCTGAAGGCCGCTTTTGCCACCTCTCTGTAATCGGGAGCGTTGCAGAAAATATCCGACCATCTCGAATCCCAAAACTTGAAATCCGGCATATAGATATCAAAGACCCCGTCCAGCAGCTCAAGGGTGGACGCCTTGTCGTATCCTCCCGTGTTGAAAACCAGAGGCACCCTCAACCCGTGGTCGACGGCATAGGGCAGGGCTTCGAGGATCTGCGGTACGACGTGGCTCGGCGTAACAAAGTTGATGTTGTGACATCCCCTGTCTGCCAGAGCGAGCATCATGGCCGCCAGCTGTCGGGGACCCACCTCGGTTCCCTCATTGTAATGGCTGATGTCCGAGTTCTGGCAGAATGTGCAGAGAAGGTTGCAGGAGCTGATGAAGATGGTTCCCGATCCGTACCGCCCCACCAGAGGACGCTCTTCGCCGAAATGGACGTTTGCACTGGCCACCTTGGCCCTCCGCCCGGTTTTGCAGTAACCCAGCTGTCCCGCCAGGCGGTTGGCTCCACACTCCCTTGGGCAGAGATGACAGCTCTCGAGGGCGTCCACTGCGTCGACGATGCGCCGCTGCAACTCTCCTCTGCGATGCAGTCTGATGTAGGAGGGTTCAGACATGGCGTCCAGCTGATCTAAGACCGGGTGCTGGGAACCGTCACACCGTATGTCTTGGCCCACTTCTCGAGGCCGGGAAGGATGGTCGGGTAGAGGAGAATGCCCTCCTTCAACTGTTTGGCTTTCATCTCGAGGGCCCGGTCCCCCGGTACCCGTACAGGGGGATGCCCAGGTCTGGTGGGATTCTTACGGCAGGCATCTTCTAGCCATCGGGTTTCCTTCAGGAAGAACTCATTGCCAGCAAAGGCTCCGGGATCGATGACCTGCAAAAATATCGAGGCCTCCCATTGGGTTGGGCTGTCGGTTCGACCGTATCCGCCAAGGCCCGACGTGAGAGCCTCGACCATAAGCCCCAGGGCAAATCCCTTGTAGCCCACATCCGTGCCTCCGAGGGGCAAAATCGATCCGGGCGGGTCTGCGAAGAGCGCCGTGGGATCGTCCGTAGCATTGCCCTCGCTGTCCATCAGCCACGGATGAGGCAGCTTTTTGCCTTCCTTTTCGCTTCTCATTACGAGCCCGTTGGTCGTGCAAGACATGCTGATATCGATGATGATGGGATTCGATTCGGTCGGAATTCCCACAGCAATTGGATTGGGCGTGTAGAGAGGCAGGATTCCTCCGAAGGGCGCTACTGTTTTGAAGCTGGGATCGGAACAGGTAATCAACATCATCAGGTTTCTGTCTGTTGCCCGCTTCGGATAGGCGGCGAGGGATCCGATGTGGTGACTCCGGCGTATCACAATCGTGACCAGAGGGTGCTCACGGATTCGTTCAAAGGCGAGATCCATTGCCTTCACTGTCAACCAGGGGCCAGGCAAAAATTTTCCATCCCATAGGACGGTGGGACCTCTATCATTGACGACTTCGGGTTCTCCATCGGCTGTCATGAGGCCGGCCTGGCGTTCCTTAAGGTAGGGGGAGAGCAGCTGTATGCCGTGGGTTGTATGCCCCAGAAGATCTCCCTCTACGAGGATCTCTGCTACGGTTGCGGCTTTTTCGTGAGGAAGCCCCGCCCGTACGAGCAGTTCCGTTCCAAAAGATATGAGATCCTGGGCGTCGAAAGGCCCATCCCAGTCCTTTGTGTTTTGCTGTTCAGCCATGACAGTAACCTCCTAGTCCATCAAAGTATCGTTAATCCATTATCGTTAATCCATTAAAGTGCCGCCGTTCACATTTAGCGTCTCTCCCGTGATGAATCCCGATTGCGGGCTGGCGAGAAAGAGAACGGCGTTGGCGATATCTGCAGGTTTGCCGAGTTTTTTTACCACACTCCTGTCGATATAGATCTGATTCTCCTCATCCGAAACCGCTCCTGCCATGGGAGTGGCGATTCTTCCAGGGGCGATCGCATTGACTGTTATGCCTTCGGCACCGACCTGTTTCGCCAGGTTCCGGGTGAAGGAGAGCACTCCGCCTTTAGCCGCGGCGTAGTGGAGTCCGCAAATGGTTCCCCCATTTTTGCCCGCTTCGGAGGAGATGCTGATGATTCGGCCGTATCTCTGACGGCGCATCGCACCCAACACGGCTTTGGCGAAAAAGAAGTACCCCTTGAGATTGATTCGAAGGACGAGATCCCATTCATCGCTTGATATCTCGTCGATGGCGTGAAGGGGATGAATAGCGGCGTTGTTGACCAGGATATCGATTCGTCCCAGCTCGTTTTCGACCCTCTGAACAAAATCGTTGGCCTCATGCTCCTGAGACACGTCGACTTTGCCCGCCAGCACCTTGACT
>CAZLRN010000050.1:0-15938 GCA_964561715.1 uncultured Spirochaetales bacterium | reverse complement strand
GTGCGGCCTCGATCTGCTCGATGTTGTGGCCGTTGACAGGGCCGAGATAGCTGAAGCCCAGCTCTTGCCATATCGCTCCGGGAAGCAGAGCCTTTTCGACCCCCTTCTTTAGGAGTTCACTCAATTTCCAGGCCGATTCACCAAAGGGCAGGTGCATCAGTGTTTTTCTCGCCCGCTCCTTCACGGCACCGTAAGCGGGATCGAATCTCACCGCATTGACCAGTCGAGATACCCATCCAATCCTCGGCGAGATGGCCATGCCGTTGTCGTTCAGCACAACGATGATCCGTGTCCCGAGATGACCGGTGTGGTTGATCGCCTCAAAGGCCATCCCGGCTCCCACCGAGCCGTCGCCGATGACCGCGACGACCTGGAAGCTCTCGCTCTCTAGATCTCGTGCCAATGCGATACCGAGCGCTGCTGATATCGATGTGCCCGCATGCCCTGTGCCGAAGACGTCGTGAGGGCTTTCGGACCTGACAGGAAATCCCGAAAGGCCGTTCTGCTGTCTGAGGCTGTCGAAACGACCCCGGCGGTCCGTCAGTAGCTTGTGGACATAGCACTGGTGCCCGACGTCCCAGATGAGCTTGTCCCGCGGGCTGTCGAAAACGCGGTGCAGGGCGATCGTCAGCTCGACGATTCCCAGGTTTGACGCAAGATGACCTCCGTTTCGATTGACAATGTTTTTAATGACGGCCCGTAGCTCCCCCGCGAGGCTTTGCAGCTCCCGAAGTGTGAGACCTTTCAAAACGCTGGGACTGTCCAATCGCTTCAGCACAGCGGCCGTCATCGGTTCGATACTATATAGGCTGGTTATGGCATAGAAAGCCTATGCATCTATTACCGATGCATAGATTATCTATGTATGGATACTGTGTCAAGCCTTAAAGGAAAAAACTTGTTATCTTCCCGGTGTAAGGACTCAGTGCGCTACGATATTGATCAAGCGCAGCCATCAAGCAAACTTATCTTTTCTGTTCGGCGTCCGCATGGAGCTGGCTGTCGCCCTGGAAAATTAACCGATGTAAGCATTTCCGGATGTCGGATTTAACGGGGTCATTTCGATCTCCTTGATGGCTTCGAGTACTTCGAGGAAAGCGTCTCGACGTCCTATTGACTAGTTTATTTTAGTCGCATCGGATTTTTGCATTCGCCAATTGAAACGAACAACCGATGGCCCTTGTAGAAAAGAATGCTCATAGTATAATGACCGAGGAAAATTGAAAGCTACATCGCATCTCGACTCAGATCTTTTACGCGAATCGATCACGGATCATGGAGGACACAAATGAATCAATCTTTCAAGAATGTCGGCAAATCAGGGCTCAAAGTTTCACCGATATGTCTGGGCACAATGACATTTGACCGCGAAGCAGATCATGATGAGTCCTTTCGCATCATGGACTACTTTATCGAGCAGGGATTCAACTTTCTTGACACCGCCAACGCCTACTCGCTGGGTAAGTCCGAACAAGTGGTGGGCCGCTGGCTCAAGGAGAGAGGCAATCGCAAGGACGTGATCGTCGCGACCAAGGTCTATGGCAAGATGGGTGAGGGACCCAACGAGGGAGGCTTATCCCGAATCCACATCCTGCAGGCGGTCGAGGACAGCCTGCGGCGCCTGCAGACCGATTTTATCGATCTCTATCAGATTCACAGATGGGATCCTACGGTTCCGCCCGAAGAGACCCTTCGGGCTCTGGACGACTTGGTTCGGCAGGGCAAGGTGCGATACATCGGGTGCTCTAACCTCAAAGCGTGGCACCTCGCTCTCTTTCTTCACCTGGCTGATACACGCCTTCTCTCCCGCTTTGTCTGCATTCAACCTGTCTACAATGCATTGAGCCGGGCCATTGAGCTGGAGATTCTTTCGCTATGCAAAGTCGAGGGTATCGGAGTGATCAGCTACAATCCCCTTGCAGGAGGAGTTCTCACAGGGAAATACAAGAGAGGGGATGAATTGCCGGCCGGCACGCGCCTGAAGGACTTCGATATGTACTATCAACGCTACTACACGGATCAGACCTTCGACATCGTTGAAGCCTTCGTGGCCCACGCGAAGGAGCGGGGGGTCACCCCGGCTCAGCTGGCCCTTGCCTGGGTTATGGCCGAAGAACGGGTTACCTGTCCCATTCTTGGCGCACGGAATCTCGATCAGTTGAAGGACAGCCTGCAGGGCGCTCAAATCGAGCTCTCCGCGGAGGAGCGTAAAACCATCCCGGCGATCCGCCCCGGCTGCTGGGTCGGTGTGGAACCGGTTTACGATCGCAAGTAGATCGATATCGCGTAGTGATATAGTTCACAAATGTGACAAAAGTTGTACCCTTCCCCCGCTTCTATTGGTGTGGATCAGGTCTCTAACTTTTTATAGCTAAAGGAATTAGCTTATTTAGGCTGCTTGGTTTACTTCTTGCTTTCCTGGTAGTTGTATAAAGACATGGTGGAAGGCGGATAGACTCTGATCTCGAGTATCTGAATCGGAACGATGCCGAATGAACTGCTGCTCATTACTCTCAATGGAAACAGACTCGCCGTAAGGAAGGATGACGTAGAGATTATACGTTCCATCGGTAATCTCACTCATCTGCCTTTCAGTCAGGATGGTGCTGCAGAAATTGCGCTCATCAATGATCGATTGGTTTATCTGTGCGATTTGGCTGCTTGTGTGGGTTTCGGCGCTGCTGAACGTGAGAAAAAGAATTGCGCCCTGACCCTTCGCGGCGCAGAAGGAGTCTCTGGATTCAGTGCGGATGGTGAGATCGAAGAAATTTCAGTCACGCAGGACGAGCTCCTCCCCCTGCCCGAAAACTTCGAGACCGATCTGGTCGTTTCGTGTCTTCTCGACGGATGCAAACCGATTCCCCTCGTCGATCTCTTGACCCTGCACCATCGTCTGCAGCAGGAGGGACTAAACAAGATCGAGATTGAGTCGAAGCTTCCGGCGATAGATGCAGAAAAAGCAGAGCCTAAAGACAACGTTTTGGCAATATCCATTGGCGGGCACAGATTTGCCCTTGCGGCCCCAGTCCTCGAGACTGTTCAGGTTCGAGATCAGCAGATCGGAAAGCTGCCCTTTGCTCCACCATGGATCGAAGGATTGATCTTTAACAACTCTCTAGTCATCCCTCTGATATATCTTTTCGATTGTCTGGGTCTGGAGTCGAGCAGAGGGGCCGAGCTAGCCCTTGTTTTGGACTTGAAAGGGCAGCCTGTAGGATTTCGCCTCGATTCGACTTGCGAAAAAGTCCTTGCCGAGTCAGCCCGGATCGAATCCATGCCGGCTCTCATAGCCTCTCCGGTGCATCAGGCGCTTCTGGACTGTCGAGAGGTTTTGCCCTATATCAACGAGCTAACGATACAGAGAGCTCTCGACAAGGATAGCGGCACGTATTCGAGCTCGTACAAGCTGGAAAAGGAATTTCCCTCTCTTGATCGCAGAGAAGGGGTTGATCTGGTAGAGATCACTCTCAACGGCCAGAAGTACGCGGTTCCCGAGTGCGAGGCCACGGTTGTTGATTCGCGGCCTCCCGTCTTCCGGGTTCCTCCAGCCAATCCGGTTGTGGTCGGACTGGCAGAATACGAGGGCGAGATCGATCCTGTGATCAATCTTTCGGCGGCCCTTGGAAACGGATCCCATTCCGAATCCGAAAGAAAAATGATCCACATCTCCATCGGATCTGGTATATGAATGCTACCTCGATGGGGGCAGCGTAACGCTCATACTCAATGTCGCCGAAATGGCGCTAAACTCTCAGAGGCTGAGCGGCAAGTCGATTCGCGATACCTTCAGCGCCATCAGAGCTGCGACACAGTCACAGATACGCCAGACGAGAGGAGAAGCGCCGCACAAAGAACCTGCTGAGCCAATGCCTGCGGAAAAGGCAAAGAGTGTGGAGCAGGAAAAGCCTGCAGAGAAAAGTCTCGTAGAGGAAAGCGTCGCAGAGGAAATGCCAGCTGAGGGAATCCCCACGGAGGAGATGGCCTCAGGTGAAATGCTCGCAGAGCCGGTGCAGGTAGCGGGAAAGACCGAGATAGAGACCGAGCGACGTGTCGAGATGGTCACAGACAAGGAAATAGACAGCGGTTGTCCTTCGGGTTGCTTGACGGGCGAGCATGGAGCTCCCCCACTAGAGAAGGAACGCCCAGAAAGCGTTCAATCGGAATCCGAAACCGAAACGACCGGAAGAGTTGTTGAAAAACAGCGCTCCGGCAGAAGACGACTTCTCTGTGCAGTTGCCGCCCTTCTGGTTGTCCTTACTCTGGGGATAGGATATGCTGTTAGAGCACGATTCTTTCCCGGAGTGAGTCCTTCGCCCGATAAGAGTGCCTCCCCTTTGGTTCTGGAGGGACACGGTCCAGAGGAGCAAGGTCCAAAGGAGAACTCTGAAACGACGGAGAGTGGGCCTGGGATCGTCAGTGAGCCTGACCAACAAGAGCAAGAGAATCGAGAGATGTCCTACGTCATAGATTTTTCGCCCGACTCGTCGCTGATTCGACCACCGGAACGAGAGAGGGTGAGAAGTGTAGCCAAGGTGATAGATCGGGATCCCCCCGATCAAATTGCGATAACCGGTCATACGGCACGTTTTGGGACCGAAGAGTCATGCCTGATTCTTTCGAGATTGAGAGCTGAAGCGGTTCGAGAGCTATTGCTCGCCCATTCGAGCTTTGACGAAAATAAGATCACCGCGCGAGGCGTCAGTGCGAGCCAGCCGTTGGAAGAAGGGTTGACTCAAATTCCTTTTGCCAAGAACAGGAGAGCCGAAATCCGACTCGCCTATCAAAGAGCTACGACGAAAGGCAGATAAGATGCCGGCTTTATCGGGTACAAAGAGCCAGAGGATAGATCGCTACTACTCGCGCCACAAAGATTCACAGATTTCATTCAATAGACAGGTCATCAGGGCGACCGGTCTCATTTCCGATGGCGTTCACTTGAGGTGCAGGGATCGAAAATGGCCCTGTGTGCTCTATACGGCCTCGTTGACAGACTCGAAGATTGTCGTGAGAGGCCAGGAATCGCTTTTTGAAGCCATCCGGGCTGCGAATAACAAGGTGTCGCTCCGTCTCTCCTTTTGCGTGGTGGATAAAAGCGATCCCATATCGTTTTTCATACCTGCGAAGATGATCGGCGTGAATCAGTATTCCAGCGGGATAAAAGATTTCTTTCTTATCTCCCTCACTTTCAGCCAAAAGGCTCCCGATGACTTGATCGAAATCATAGGCCAGCTTCTGGAGGCCAGCGCGAATTCTCAGAAGCGTCGGGAGGAGCGCATCCTCATCACCGAGGAGAGTATCAGCGGCCTTGGACTACGCTCGAGTGAGGGATCTCTCGAGATCGGAGGGGAGAAGAAAACCTGCATCATCAGAGATCTTTCCTTTTCAGGCGCCAAGGTTCTATCCGCGGCGTGGGATAATCTTTCAAAAAACGACGAGGCTCTTCTTAGGCTGACATTCGATGCCATGGAGGGAACCGTGGATATAAAGGGTCGGGTTGTGCGTATCGAAGAGGTCATCGGTAGACCGGAATTCGCGGGTATTTCGCTGCATTTTGACGAGAAGACGACACCTTGGGAGTACAAAACACAGATAAACAATTGGCTGACCCTGCCCTCGAGTGTGCGAAGCAAGAGCCTCTATGGTGATGAAAAGATCGCTGATGGTCTCTGTCGAATTGGAGCGATCACCCGCAGTCAGGCCGAAGACGTCCTGAAACGGCAAAGCAGCGGCGATTCCCGAAGCTTCGGGCAGATCGCGATCGAGTTGGGCTACATCGATGACGAAGCTATCAGCAGGTATCTGGGACAGAAGAGCTAGCGCCTGCTGCCCTCAGCTTGATCTATTAGAAACGCACCTTTTCATTCAATCCTCGTGATACTAAACTGACCTATCGACCGGCCATGAAACCTTGGTTGCTCTCCATCGGCTGCCTTATCGTCGCCGCTGTGCTTTCCCGTGGAATCATATTCCGCGGAGGCGAAAGCGCAAGCAGTTCAGAGGCGGAATCGGTCAAGGGGCCACAAGAGAAAGCGTGGGGCGGCCTACCGCCGGGCGGTGATCCGCGGGGCAGCCAACAGCGGGGCGTCGATACGTCGGGCGGCGAACCATCGGAAAACGACATGCCTCTAGAGGACAAGCCAGATACGGAAAGCGATGCTCTCGTCCTGTTTTTGGGGGGTGACGTCATGACTGGAAGAGGCATCGATCAGATCCTGCCCCATGCCGGAAATCCCGCCATATATGAGCCCTACATGCAAAACGCCAACGGTTACATCGAGCTTGCAGAGAGGGTTAGCGGACCGATCAAGAGGCCGGTAAGCTTCTCCTACATATGGGGCGATGCTCTGGCCGAGATGGCGGCCGCAGCTCCGGATGCGAAGATCATTAATCTCGAAACAAGTGTCACAAAAAGCGACGATTACTGGAAGGGAAAGGGCATACAGTACAGAATGCATCCCGCTAATATTCGATGCCTGACAGAAGCCGGCATAGACTGCTGCTCCCTGGCGAACAATCACGTTCTCGATTGGGGATACAGCGGTCTCGATGAAACGCTGGGCACTTTGAAAAAATCCGGGATCAAAACCGCCGGAGCCGGGCACAATCTCCGAGAGGCAGAGGTTCCAGCCATTATTGACCTGCGCGAGAGAGGCAGGATTGTCGTATTTGCCATGGGCTTTATGACCAGCGGCATCCCCTCCAGCTGGGCTGCCTCAGGTCGCTCACCGGGTGTCAACCTTCTAGATGATCTTTCGGAAGGCACTGCCGAACGATTCGGTCAGCTTGCCAGAGAGGTGGAAAGGGAAAATGATATACTCGTCGCATCCATTCATTGGGGGGGCAACTGGGGCTACGGTGTGCCTCCAGAGCACAGACGATTTGCCCGCGCCCTTGTAGATCGGGCCGGTTTCGATGTCGTTCATGGGCACTCTTCCCACCATCCAAAACCGATAGAGGTCTACAAGGATAGGCCGATATTCTACGGATGCGGTGACCTACTCAACGACTACGAGGGAATAGGCGGGTACGAGCAATATCGGAGTGACCTTTCCATTCTGTACTTTGTCGTCCTAGAACCATCCAGCGGGGCGCTTCAGGAGCTGCGTATGACCCCAATGCATATAAGACGGTTCCAACTTGCCGCTGCATCAGAGGCTGATTCTGTTTGGCTCGCCGAGACGCTTAACAGGGAGTGTGAGAGATTTGGTACTCGGGTGATTCGAGGCGAAGACGGCAGGCTCCAACTGATGTGGAACTAATCAAGGCTGCGAATCATGTCATTTTCGAATCGGCTGGAGGTGTCATAGGACAGTGGGCAATGCAGTTCGAGCAATCGGCGCCGTTTTTCACCCAGAATCCATAGCAAAGCTCAGGATCAACAGGCCAGCGCAGGACTCCACGATTGTTCGAAAGCGAAGTTGTCTCGTAGGAAGGCTCCGTTTGATCGGATATCGCTTTGGCCGGACACAAGGCAGCGCAAATGGTGCAGCTCCGGCAGGCGTCGTTTAGAGCGGGTTCGGAGGCGTTGTCAGGCTCGAGAGGCAGGTTCGTGAGCACCTTGCAGAGCCGAAGGCAGGCGCCGTGGGAGGGGGTCAGAAGCATTCCGTTGCGGCCCAGCCGCCCCAGTCCTGCCTGAATGGCCAGGGGAATGCTCAGAGCCGTATCGTTTGCCATGGGAACAGCCCTGTAGCCCAGGTTGCTAATCATTTCGGCCAAGGTGCTCACAAGAAAAGCCATACGGGAGTAGCCTATTCCCACCGCTGTAGCCGAGTCGAAAGCTGGGGATTTACGAATAAGGGCAGGGTCCATTGCGATTGCCATGACGATGATGTACCTGAGATCGGGATCGAAATCGATCACCGATCCATCTCTCTGATGAGTGTAGAGCCATCGATCGTCCCTCTCTGTGATTCCCGTTAGGGTGGCGCCGTAGTATCGCCCGGCCTCCTTGACCCACCGGCTCATCTCGCCGGGACTCGCCTGCCTTGATCGGGATGACGGGCGAGTTGTTTCGCTTTGTGACTGGTTAACTTCCCACTGCTCACCGAACCGACTTCTCAGCAGTTCGTGTACCGCCCAGGCGGCTCGGGACCGCTCGAATTCCTTTCGTGAGTATCCTTCGATGTCCCGGGATATGATTTCATCGGCCTCGCTGTAGATGTCCTGCCTGTAAAACGGGGCTTCGGTGTCCCATTTAACACGGGCAAAAACGATATTCCTGGCATCGAAGCGCTCGTAAACCGAGTCATCTACAAAAGGCTGCAAGCTCCTACACAGAGGTTGCTTCATGCCTACAAATCTCGGAGAGCCTCGACACCTGTAGCCATCGCTGGACGGCCTCCGAACATTCGCAAAAGCTTTATGGCTTCCACAATCTGATCCGCCGTTGCCCCTTTCTCGTGCGCTCTCCTTCCGTAGCCCCGCGCCCCATCTGGGTGATTGAAAACCGAATCGAGCTGCATAGCCATGAGGCATTTGACCCAAGAGGGCAAAGCCGTATCCTCATTGAGAAACTCAGAATCCGATTGGGATTGACGGGCAAGCTCCTCGCTGTAATCCGCTATCAGTTCGGACCACTTCTTTTCTGCCATAATTCACTCCTAGATTTGTCTCGAGCCTTACGATAACGAGAAAACGTCTCTTCCGCCAGACCCTCCTTGCATCGCCTCGACGAGGCCAATAGGCAATTATGGAGCAAAATCTTGTTTTTTCAACAAGATTTTGCGAAGTAATTGCCACAAGCTTGCTCCGCAAGCAGCTTGCGGAGCAAGCAGTTGGCTGCATATAGAAAATAGGCTAAATTGTTTGGGTTGTGGGCGCAGCCAACGATAGGCTGCAATTGATAGTTATATTCGCTTAACTGTAGTTTCGAAGCCAAGGCATCGGGTGGGCGGGCTCAGCCGCCCACGCTGAGCCCGTACCGCTGCTTTGCAGGTAGTCATGGATATCGGCTGTGCCTTTTAGGCTTCAGAAACTTGCACCTTCGGTGCTTAGGTAAAAGTCATCGCATCGGCGCACCGCTGCTTTGCAGGTGGTCTTTTACATGATGCGCTGATCTGAGGCAATATACTGAAGGGATACGGCAGGAGGAAGGACCGTGAAGTATTATAGGCTCAAGCTATGCCCGTTGCTACTCGGATTGATATCGCTGGCTGCATTTGTTGCCTTTGCTACTGGGGAGTACGAGTTCGGAGCCCGCTACGCTGGCAAAGAAAGCTGCAGAGATTGCCACAGGGACAAGTACGATCAGTTCATGAAGAGCGGCCATGCCTATAAGCTGAACAAGGTGGTGGACGGGAAGCCGCCTCAATATCCCTTCACCGAAGTGAAAGAGCTTCCAAAAGACATCACATGGAATGACGTTACCTATGTCATCGGCGGCTACAACTGGAAGGCCCGGTTTGTTGGAAAGGATGGATTCATCATCACCGGGCCGGAAGGGGATTCGAGCTACCTGGCCCAGTACAACTTCGACAATCCCGTTGTGGGAACCGATGCGCACTGGGTTAACTACAACGCGGGAAAAAGGAAAGCCTACGACTGCGGCTCCTGCCACACGACGGGATACAATCCTGACCCGGAAGCCCACCAGGACGGTCTGCCCGGCATCATTGGTACTTGGGCTGAGCCCGGCATAACCTGCGAGAGATGCCACGGCCCCGGGAGCCTGCACGTGGCGAATCCCTACAGCGAAAAAATGGAGGTCAACAGGGACGCAGAGCTGTGCGGGGAGTGTCATATCCGGGGATCGATCGAGCAGGTCGACGCCGGCGGTGGATTTATCAGGCACCATGAGCAGTACGAGGAGCTCTTTCAGAGCAAACACGTCACTCTGGACTGCAACATCTGTCATGATCCTCACCTCGGGGTCATTCAGCTGAGAAAAGCGGGAAGACCGACAGCTCGAACCCAATGCGTCAACTGCCATTTCCAGGAGGCCAAATACGAGGATTCGGAGCTGCACATCGTGATGAAGGTGCAGTGCATCGACTGTCACATGCCGCGAATCATTCAGAGTGCGGTGGGGGATGCAAAAAAGTTCACCGGCGATCTCAGAACCCATATGATGGGTATCGACGCCCTTCAGATCGAGCAGTTCACCGACGACGGTAGGTACGCCCTCTCCCAGATAGGCTTGAATTTCGCCTGCCGGCACTGTCACGTCGAGGGAGGAAAGGCATTGGTGAAAATGGACGAGGAGCTCCTTAAAAAGGCCTACAACTACCACGCCCGGCCCAGCGATATGTGATTGAGAAATCGGTAGTATTCTCGGGCGCTTCTAGTGAGCAATTATCGGAGGTGCCTTTTAATTTCTGTGTTTCTGTCCTGTTCGTTATTTCTGAGTAGACAGGTCCATCCATTCCTACTATTGTTCAAAGGATCTATGTTAAAAGAACAAATGCTCTCTGAATAATTGTTCATAGAACAGATGTTCGAAGAACCATTGTTCGCAGAACCATTGTTCGTAGAACATAGATTCCGGCAGGAGGGAGCGATGCAATTCAGGACTCTGGGAAAAACGGGTTGGAAGGTGAGCGCGGTTTCAATGGGATGCTGGGCTATTGGTGGTCAGTGGGGCGAAGTCAGCGAGAGACAGGGCATCGAAACGGTTCACGCAGCCATGGAAAGGGGGGTGAACCTTTTTGACACCGCCGATGCTTACGGCATGGGTCAAAGTGAAATCTACCTCGGCAAGGCACTCAAGGGAAAGCGGGACAAGGTCTATGTTGCCAGCAAGGCCGGCAATTGGGGAAGAAGGCTGGGAGATCCCCTGGGCCTAAAATCGGTCTACAGCATCATCAACTGCTGTCATGCCAGTCTCTACCGACTGGATACCGCCTACATCGATCTGTATCAGTGTCACGTCGCCCAGCCAGAGAATCCCGAGATCTTCGTTGAGGCCTTCGAGCTTCTCAAGAAGCAGGGCAAAATCAGACATTACGCCATCTCGACGAATTATCTGGAGGCGGTGAAAGCCCTCAACGTGAACGGTGAGTGCGCCTCCTGCCAGATCAACTATTCGATTCTCAACAGAACTCCCGAGGCGGACATTCTGCCCTACTGTAGGGAGAACAATATCGGCGTTCTACTTCGGGGCCCCATTGCCCAGGGATTGCTGGCGGACAAGTTCTCCGAAGGGACTCGATTCGACGACATCGTCCGGCAGAAGTGGAATCCGGGGGGCGATCAGCGGGACGACTTTGTGGCAAAAGTCAGAAAGGTCGTGGAGCTCAGGCCCGTTGTAGGGCCCGGGAGGAGTATGGTGGAGATGGCTCTGCAGTTCGTTTTTGCCAATCCAGCGGTCACCTGCCCGATACCCGGAATGAAAAACCCCGAGCAGGCAAGGGCCAATACAGCAGCGGCCGATGGATCCCTCACTGCAGCGGATCTCAAAAAAATCGACGAGATCTGTCCGCCGCCGGCGTAGACTTTTATGCAACGCGTATTTGAGAAGGCTAAATGAGAAGAATAACCAGTGTCCTGTCGTACGGGAGAGCCTGTAATACACCGGCAGTTGATGGAACGCCGGCTCTCGTAATAGATGGTGTGAGTTATCGATACGCAGGGGCTCCGCGCTGGGCGCTCGACGGTGTTACGGTAAGTATTCAACCGGGCGAAAAGGTGGCGCTCGTTGGTCCCAACGGAGCTGGCAAATCCACACTCATCAAACTGGCAGCCGGACTGGAGTCTCTTCAGCAAGGATCCATCACGATATATGGCAATCCCGCTGGACAGTGCAAACACCGCGTCGCCCTCGTCCCTCAACGCACGGTGGTCGACTGGAGCTTCCCCGTGACAGTCAGGCAGGTGGTTATGATGGGACGGTACGTTCATCTGGGATGGTTCAAGCGACCGACTGCTCGAGATCGTGAGGTCGTCGAAAAGGCTCTAAAAACCATGGAAATTTCCGATCTGGCGGATAACCAGGTGGGTGAGCTGTCCGGCGGGCAGCAGCAGCGGGTCATGCTCGCCCGCACCCTTGCCCACGACGCCGATCTTCTGCTCTTAGATGAACCCCTCAACCATGTGGATGTAGCCACACAGGAGCTGATCTTTCATGTGCTGGAAGATCTCTGTTCTCGCGGCAAGACCGCGGTCGTCAGCACTCATGATCTCGGTATACTCAAAGTCCACTTCAGCCGGGCTCTTTTTCTGGATCGTAGAATCATCGCCGATGGGCCCGTGGCTGAGGTGCTTACAGCGCAGACGATTGCCCGCGCCTATGGATTCGAATTCCACGGTGGTGAGGATCTGACCCAATGGCTGAATGGCTGATCGAGCCTCTCACCTACAGCTTCGTTTTGCGTGGTCTAGCAGCCGGAATATTGGCTGGAGTGGCCTGCGCCGTATTGAGCGCTTTCATAGTCTGGCGGGGAATGGCCTTTGTGGGCGATGCCATGGCCCATGCGATTCTTCCTGGAATCGTTATAGCTTATCTGATCGGGATCAGTCTGATTATCGGTGCGCTGGCAGCTGCCGTGCTGACAGCGGCCGGGATAGGAGTGATATCCCGGCACGGCGCGCTGAAGGAAGATACGGCAATCGGCGTGATGTTCACCGGCTTCTTTGCGCTAGGAATCCTGCTGCTCAGCCGGATCAGGACATTCAGAGACCTGGCCCACATACTATTTGGCAACATACTTGGCGTTAGCTTAGGGGATCTTGTGGTCATGGCTGTGATCGTCCTGCTCGTGCTCGTCGTGGTCATTCTCTTCTACAAAGAGCTGCTGGTAACTTCCTTCGATACATCCCACGCCGTCGTGATCGGGCTCTCTCCGTCTGTGGTTCGGTATGCGCTGCTTGTGCTCATCGCACTCACCGTAGTCGCCGGTATTCAAGCCGTCGGAGTGGTGCTGGTGCTGGCTCTGCTGATTACCCCGGCCGCTGCCGCCTCACTGCTGGCCAAGAGGCTGCCTCGGATCATCCTCCTGAGCGTCGCCTTTGCCGTCGGATCGGCGATCATCGGCTTTTACGTCTCCTACTATTCGGATGTTTCTTCGGGAGCGGCGATTGTGCTGACCCTTAGCGCAATTTTTCTGATAGCCTTCATTCTCTCACCCAAGCGGCAGCGTTTGGTCCGAAGGATCAGGCAGGGCAAGTCCGCCAGCAGTAAGCAAGACGAAGCCTGAAGCACCGTCTGCGCCTTGAGTGCTACGATAATCTCTACGGCAAAGAATTCTCAGAGTGATCTACCAGTCTGCGACACTGCCGTCACTTTCGTGATAGTACTCTCCACCGAGCTCTTCGACGGCCTCGTCGATGTTCCGCTCTACGGCTTTTGCATCGACTTCGACGCCCAGTCCGGCAGAGTTGGGAAGCTCGATGAATCCTTTTCTTACCTTCCATTGCTCTGCCAACAGTCCCGCGCCCAGGCTTCTCTCGACGTGTTCCTGAATGAGGAAGTTGGGCACAGCCGCGTCGACTTGCAGACAGGCGGCCAGCGCCACTGGCCCTATGGCGTTGTGCGGCATGATGTGAATGTAGTAGACCTCGGCCATATTGGCGATCTTTTTGACTTCCGTGATGCCGCCGGCGTGGGAGCAGTCAGGTTGAATAAACGATACTGCCTGCTTTTCGATGACCTCCCGAAACTCCCAGCGACTGAGTAGCCTCTCTCCGGTAGCGATAGGAAAGCTGACATGGTCTGAAACCAATTTGAGAGACTCGACGTTTTCCTGAGGAACAGGCTCTTCGACAAACATAGGACGCATCCCGGCGATCTCTCTGCAGATCTCGATGGCCAGCCCAGGCGCGAGTTTTCCGTGAAAATCGAAAGCCAGCTCGACCTCCGGGCCGACCCATTCGCGCATGAGGTAGGCCCTTTTGACAAAACCGTCAATGACGGCCGGCGGCTCATGGGCCCGCCATTTTCCACCGAGACCTGTTTTAAAGGCTGTGTAGCCGCCCTGCTCCGTAAGCTCTTCGAGCCGTTTTCGAGCCAGATCTTTGGCCTCCTCGTCGAGGGCAGGGATGCCCCAGTGTGCATAGACCCGCACTCGGTTACGGACTGGCCCTCCTAAAAGCCTGTAGACCGGCGAGTCGAAGTACTTGCCCGCGATATCCCAGAGGGCCTGATCGATACCAGATAGGGCAGCCATCAGGGCGGCCCCTCCGCGGTTGAAGGCAGAGCGGTAGATGTGTTGCCAGTGATGCTCTATGCGTAGAGGGTCTTTTCCGGTCAGGTAGTCAGCGATCTCCTTCACAGCCGACGCCGTGCTCAGAGGCTTTCCTTCGAGCGTAAACTCTCCCCATCCGACGAGATCCTGATCCGTCGCAATCTTTACGAGTCTCACACGAGGGCTGGGATAGTACGTATCGATTTGAGTGATTTTCATTTGAATCACCAGTATAGCTATCTAGTTCTTGGTGAGCAATCCGATTTGCACCAAATGGTAGCACTCGTGCCAATTGTTGACTCTTTACATAATGAGGAGTCGAGAAATCTCACCAAGAACTTATAAAGTTTCTGGTGAGTTAATCACCAGAAACTATGTATCTACATACAGCAAGTCCCTGAAGAGCTGACTCGATCCAAGCAGGCATGGCTTGGCTTACTCGGTATTCGTGCTAGACGGAGAGGTTCAAGTTGCCGGATATACCCAGAACTCTGCGGGAGTTTACGTCCCCGCCCACTGGGTGGACGGGGAGAGAACAGACCTGTCTGTTCTCGATCCTTCAGAAGACAGCTATGCCAATTCAATCTATCTAACGAGGTGATCTGACTCGTCTCGCACTGTGTCACGGAGGAGATCAGGCTTACTTCTCGAAGTACACCTCCGCAGCTTCGAGGGCAGCTCTCAAATCGCTATACGGAAGCTCCCGGGTGCTGCATCCGCGTGCCGCGCACATTGCAGCAGCCGTTCCGGCGGCCTGGCCCTGTCCCATGCAGCACACCGTGTTGCGGGTGGACATATGGGCGTCGTGATTGGAGGTGATCATCATTCCTGTAGCGAAGAGATTGTCCAACCCGGCGACACGGAGAGCACGGTAAGGAATACCGTAGGTCCCACCGTTTTTTATCTGGAGGCGGGGTGCGGAGTCGTGGAAGCCGTAGGCCATCACGTCATCGTCAAAGTGCCTGCCCTCCAAAACATCGGCTAGCGAGATGTCGTAGTCACAGGCGATGAGCCTGCCACGGCGAATGGAGATCGTGGGGCTTGTGCGAGCGATAAAGGCCTTCTCGCATCCAGGTACATGCCTGCGGAACAGCTCCACAGCTTTGGCCTGGCGCCGCCTGAGCTCTAGCTCCGCTTTGACCACTCCGTCACGGCTAGTCGGACTAACAGGCATCTTGTAGTTTATCTTGATGAACATAAAATAGTCGTCGTGCACCGTCGTGGTCACCGTCGACATGCCGATCTCTCTGGCCGGTTCGATGAACTCCCGGGGCAAGCGATCACCTATGGCATCGACGCGGACGATGCGGCCCTGGACGCCGCTCCGGAGGCCTTCGCAGTAATCCTCGATTGCGTCGTAAGATTTGATGAACTCGTGATACTTCTCCAGGCTTACGCCGCCGACACCGATGCTGTTGACAACTTTATAGTCGTTTGGCTCGGTGAACTCTGCTCCCGCAAAGGCCGACAGATCTCCGTATCCTGTGCTATCGACAAAGGCCTTGGCAAGTATGGCCTCTCTTCCTGAGCGGCTTTCGGCAATGATCCCCTCCAATCGAGAGTCCTTGCGGATGGCATCCACCAGCAGAGTGTTCACGCAGACCCGCACGCCGGCCTCCTCGAGCATGTCGAATATCACCAGTTTGTAGATCTCCGTGTCGATGGCGGTGCAGACCGAATCGTAGTCGTAGCCGACTTCCATCTCTGCGTGCCCTGTGGTTCCGCCCCTCTCTGCGAGACGATCGACGATTTCCTGAGGAATTCCGATCACCACCTGGCGTTTTTCGACCCCCGGAAAGGCCTTCCACAAGATGTAGTAGC
>CAZLRN010000049.1:0-15957 GCA_964561715.1 uncultured Spirochaetales bacterium | reverse complement strand
AGCAAGCTGCTTGCAGAGCAAGCTTGTAGCAATTCCGACTCAGATCGGTTTCGGAAAAGATTGATAACTCTCACGGTCGATCTCCAGATCAGGGTGAGGGAAAATGGAGCAGAGAATACGGTGTAACTCGTTTTCTTGCAAGAATCGCCGCTATTGTGGAGGTTGTTTTGGAGCTCAGGGTGCGTCCTTGAGCAAATTTCCGGCAGAGGCGAGCTCCTGTCTTGAAATTCGACAATCGCCGGTCGTATTAGTAAATTAGGAAAGTCTCAAAGGGAACTGTCACTGCTGTGGTCGGCCTCCTTCTCGTTGACGCACCAAGTGACCCGGCGGTGGGCCAATCAGGGGGGTGAGGATTTGAGTCTTCTCTGGGCGATATCGCCCCACCGAAAAAGATGAATATCTATTTAGACCGCCAAGGAGTCCCGCTTTGATACCCCAGAGATCTTTTACGATCCGACTCGGCTCTAAAGCAGGCAGCAATACCGACCACACCCGGGGGGCGACACAAAAGCCAGGGCAAGGGACGAACATACCTTCGGAGACAAGTGACAGCCGAGAGAATCCTCCCGTCTCCATACGAGCGGCTCTGAAGGGCTTCTATCAGCGTTTCCGACCGGCTTTCCTCTTTGCATCCGGAATTGCCGCCGCCATGATCGCCCTGCTCGTATTTGAGCTCGTCAAAACACCGCCCAAACAGCTTACCGAGAAGGATGTCAAAAGTGTCATAGGTAAGACCCTCGAGGAGGCGCCACCGGAGCCGGCGTTTGCAGCATCGGCGTACGAGGCGGTTCGCCCGTCGATCGTATTCATCCATACGGCGGATGGAACAATAGGCACCGGATTCGTCATTGTTGATACGGGAATCATTCTGACCTGCCTGCATGTCGTAAGGGACTTTCAAACGGTGCAGATTATATTTGCAGATGGCAGCGAATCGGATGCAGAGGTCATCGTCAGGCAGCCGGAGAATGATCTTGCAGCACTTCAGGCAATGATTGTCCCCGATGATTTGATTCCGGTAACCATGGGGGGGTCAACCACGCTCCAGGTTGGTGATGAAGTCGTGGCGATTGGACATCCTTTCGGCATCAGCAATTCCGTCTCCTCTGGTGTCATCTCGGGACTCAGAAGGCAATACGAATTCGGGGAATCGGGAATCGTACTCACGGACCTCATTCAGTTCGATGCGGCGGTTAATCCCGGCAACTCAGGAGGACCTCTGGTCAACCGGGACGGCGAAGTGGTGGGGATTGTATCCGCGCTGGTGAATCCGACTAACCAGGAGTTCTTTATCGGTATCGGTTTTGCGGTCACGATTGAGACGGCGGCGGGCGCAGCGGGTGATCCCGAATGGTGAAGCGGCTCAGGAGGAGACATGGCTGAAGAACAACCCAACCGGTCAAACGAAAAGACTGTCATGGAGCAGGTGCTCTACGAGGTAAAGAAAGTGATTGTCGGTCAGGACCATTTTTTGGAGCGTGTGCTCGTGGCAATACTATCCCGCGGGCATCTGCTTGTCGAAGGGGTACCCGGCCTGGCTAAAACCCTGACCGTAAAGACACTGGCACAGGCGATTGCCGGCGATTTCAAACGTATTCAGTTCACCCCCGATCTTGTGCCCGCCGATCTTGTGGGCACCCGGATCTACAACCAGAAAGACGGTACCTTCGGCACGTCTCTCGGCCCGGTTTTCACAAACCTTTTGCTTGCCGACGAAATCAACCGTGCCCCGGCCAAGGTTCAAAGCGCTCTGCTCGAGGTCATGCAGGAACGGCAGGTCACAATTGGCGGCGAAACCCATAGGGTGCCGGATCCCTTTCTCGTGATGGCGACTCAGAATCCCATCGAAACCGAGGGAACATATCCGTTGCCGGAAGCTCAGGTGGATCGATTCATGATGAAGGTGCTAGTCGACTATCCGAACGAGGAGGAAGAGTTCGTCATAGTCGAGAGGATGACCGGATTTCTGGCTCCTGTAAAGGTTGTCGCGAACACGCCACAGCTGAAGGAGCTCCAAAGGGAATGCGAAAAGGCTTACGTCGATCCTGCTCTCATGCGGTACTCGGTGCGGCTGGTGGCTGCAACCCGAGATCCCGAGCGGTACGGTATCTCCGATATTGCGAAATATATCATGTACGGAGCAAGCCCACGTGCATCGATCTATGTGATCGTGTGCGCGCGCTCCCTCGCCTATCTCCGGGGACGCAACTACGTAATGCCCCAGGACGTACTCGATGTGGTCTTCGATGTGATGCGTCACCGGCTCGTCCTCTCCTACGAGGCGCTCTCGGATGCCGTTACCAGCGATATGATTCTGCATCGGATTCTGGAACATATTCCGGCCCCGGCTGCGCCATTGGAAAGCCATGTCACGATCGCCGAAGAAACCTGAGATCATCTTACAGCGCCTCGAATGGACAATGATCCGTCGCCTAGATGGACTCCTGCAGGGTGATTACCAGAGCCTCTTCCGAGGTTTCGGACTCGACCTGGCGGAGTTGCGGGAATACCAGCTGCACGACGATGTTCGTTACATCGACTGGAATGTCACCGCCCGTATGCCGGTTCCTTATGTACGGCAGTACAACGAGGACCGCGAGGTAACAGCCTGGTTCCTGCTGGATCTCAGTCCTTCGATCGATTTCGGGACAGTGGAAAAACTCAAGCGGGATCTGCTCATTGAATTTACCGCGCTCTTTGCGCGGTTGCTCACTCGCCATGGAAATCGTGTCGGTGCCATATTCTACTCGGGCGACACGAGTCGGGTGATCCCGGCGCACAACGGCAAGCTTCAGGTTCTACATCTGATCAACAGCCTGCTGGGCGAGCCGCGTCTCTCCAGCTCCCCCCGGACCGACCTGGCAATGCTTTTCGAATCCGCCCGACGACTAATTCGACGACGATCGCTGATCTTCGTTGTATCCGATTTTATCAGTGTCCCCGGGTGGGGCAGATCGCTCAAGCTTCTTACTCAACGCCACGAAATCGTGGCTATCCGGCTCTACGATCCGAGGGAAATCGAATTGCCCGATATCGGGGCGGTCATCATGCAGGATGCCGAAACAGGTGAGCAACTCTACGTCGACACAAACGATAGAGGATTTCGCCGGAGATTTATCGAGGCGGCGCGCAAGCGGGAGGCGGAGTTGAACTCAATCTTTCGCTTGGCCGAGGTGGATAGCCTCGATCTTTCGACAGCAGACGACATGGTGAAAAAGATCGTTAGCTTTGCGGCGCTGCGCAAGCAGAGGAAAGTGGTCGCTCGATCGGTTGCCAAGACACCCGTAAGCGGATGACCTGGGTCAAGGGGTAGTGAAATGGTGTTTCTTTGGATCAGGATGTTATGGTTGCTGCTTCTGCTTCCCGTCCTCGTTGTGCTCTATATCTACCTGCAAAAGCGGAGACAGAAGTACGCTCTGCGCTACGCCAGTCTCTCACTGGTGCGCGAAGCAATGGGGCGCGGTCCGGGCATTCGTCGCCACATTCCGCCGCTGCTGTTCCTCTTCGCGGTGGCCGTGTCGATCTTAGCTCTGGCCCGTCCGGCAGCTACGATTCTGGTTCCCTCGTACAAAGGCACCGTGATCCTTGCCATCGATATCTCGGGCAGCATGCGGGCGGACGATCTTGAGCCTTCCCGCCTGGAGGCTGCGAAATCCGCCGCGAGAGCATTCGTCGAAAAGCAACCTCAAAATGTGCGCATAGGAATTGTCGCTTTCAGCGCTTCATCCGCTCTGGTACAGGCGCCTACGGCAAATCGTGACGATGTGCTTGCAGCGATCGCCCGACTGGCCATACAGCGTGGAACTGCGGTGGGAAGTGGTATGCTGACTTCCTTGAGGGCAATCTTCGAAGACAGTGATCTCGAACCACCGTCATCGTTGTACGAACCCCTTACACGACCAGATTCGAGCCAATCATCCGTCCAACCGGGAAGCCTCACAACCGCTGTGGTCGTGCTGTTGACTGACGGACAGAGCAACCGCGGTCCCGATCCCTGGGAGGTCGCACAGCAGGCGGCGGATCTTGGAGTGCGGGTCTATACGGTCGGGGTGGGAAGTCCCGAAGGAGTCGTTCTCAACTTCCGCGGGCGCTCGGTGCGAGTCCGTCTCGACGAGGAAGTTCTCAAAAGCATAGCGAAGAAAACAGAGGGTGACTACTTCAAGGCGACTAGCGAGAGAGACCTGCTTCGGATCTACGAATCCCTCAGCACCAAACTGGTCTCGGCAATAGAGAAGACGGAGCTTACAGCAGTATTTACGGGCGTGGCCACCGTCATCTTTCTCCTGGCCGCTTTGCTCTCCATGATTTGGTTCAAACGCCTCCCCTAGACCCGTGTGAGAGGGGCTTTTGCCGCAGTATTCGCGATTGCATTCGTGCGCTATTCCCCCACGACTAGCATACCCGTTCGCTGCAGTTTCGAAGCCATCGGGGCGCGTAGCCCGCATCGGGTGGGCGGGCTCAGTCGGACGGCCGCACCCCGCCCACGCTGAGTCCGCACCGCTGCTTTGCAGGTGGTCTTTTACCCCAGCGCCTTCCAGACGTTATGATCCTGGAGCATCTCAACGCACCGTGCAGCAGGTTCGAAGGCTTACTTGCCAGGCCTCCAGGCTGTGCCGTACTGGTTGAGGTGGGTGATCTCCCCAAGGGGTTTCTTTCTGGATTGAGTTGCTTTGCTGACGGGTCGTCCTATAGGCAGGATTGCCAGCAATCTGAGGTTTTTGGGAACTCCCAAAACCTCTTTGCCGTAGGACTCGTTCTGAAGAACGTAGCCTTCGACCCAGAGAGATACATACCCAAGCGCCACGATCGCCAGGAGCATATTCTCGATGGCGGCGGCCGCATCCTCTTTCCAGTACTTGGTTGATTTCTCGTCCACGACGACCCCGATGGCCGCTTCGGCCTGAGCGATGCAGCTCTGCACCTTGCCCAGCTTGGAGAGGACCTGGCGGTCTCTAATAATGATGAATTCCCAGGGCTGTAAGTTGTAGCCGGAGGGAGCCCTTCTGCCGGCGTCGAGGATCTTCACGAGTGATGCATCGCTTATCGGTTCTCTGTGAAAGGCTCTAACGCTGGCTCTGGTTTCAACTGCATCGAAAAAATCCATCCTTCCTCTCCTCGTGTATATGCCCCGTATTATAGCAGGTAATAGTTATAGCAGGTAATTGTCACTTCAGGTAGGCTAGCCACCTCAAGGAACCGTAGCTATTCGTGAATCCTCGGCCCTTTCATTTCGATGTACCATCTAAGCCGACGATGGAGCAACCACGGAGTTTGTCAGCTCCTGACTCCGCTTCCCGCTCTCGTACTCCGCAATATTCTCAAAGGTGGTGTCGGCGATGTTGGAGAGGGCCTCTTGCGTCAGAAAAGCCATATGGCTCGTGATCATGACGTTGTTAAAAGTCGTTAGCCGCGCTAGCGTTTCGTCTGCGATAACCGTATCGGAAAAATCTTCGAAGAAGTACTCGCTCTCCTCCTCGCACACGTCTAAACCCGCGCTGCCGATCTGCCCACTAACCAGCCCCTTTATCAGAGCCTGGGTATCTACGAGGCCGCCCCGGCTGGTGTTGATCAACATCACCCCGGGCTTCATCTTTTTGATGGATTTCTCATTGATGATGTGGTGGGTTTGCGCCGTCAGCGGCGCATGCAGGCTGATGATATCCGATTTTGACAGGAGCTCATCAAACTCGACGTAAGTAACCCCCCTTCGCCGCGCTAGCTGCTTGTCAACTGCGCGGCTCGAGGCCAGAATTTTGCAGCCAAAGCCGAGCAGTATGTTTATGGCGCACTTTCCAATCTTGCCGGTTCCGTAAATGCCCACCGACTTATCGTGCATGTCGAATCCCACAAGACCGTTTAGCGAGAAGTTGCCCTCTCGAACACGGTTGTGAGCTCTGGCTGTGTGGCGATTGAGCGCCATCATCAGGGCGATAGCATGCTCCGCCACGGCGTAGGGAGAGTAGGCGGGTACGCGGGCGACGCTGATGTTGTGTTCCCTGCAGGCCGGTAAGTCGACATTGTTGTATCCGGCACATCTGAGCGCAATCAACTGAACGCCCTGATTGGCGAGTTCCCCGACTGTTTCTGCATTGATCTGATCGTTGACGAATGGGCAGACAACTCGAAACCCAGAGGCCATGGTTACGGTATCCCGGGTCAGCCGAGATTCGAAGAACTTGAGAGCAAAGCGATCCCTATTGCGGTCCAGGAAGATACGCTCGGTGTAAGGCTTGGAATCGAATACAGCAACCTTGAGGCGGTTGTCCTCATCATGGGATGTCAGCTCAGCTACAATCTTGGTCTCTCTGCGTAGGCGCTGACTCAGCACGCCCAGGAGAGCCTTTGAGAGCGCCGGTTGAGTATCGAGAATGTGCTGAAAGGTCTTTTGATCGATCTCCCACAGCTCGACCTTGCCGGCGGCCATGAGGGTGGCGGAACGAGGCTCTCTTTCGAAGAGACTCATCATGCCTGCTGCCTCGCCAGGTCGCAGGCGGGTAATCTC
Source organism: uncultured Spirochaetales bacterium (assembly GCA_964561715.1). Taxonomy (GTDB): domain Bacteria; phylum Spirochaetota; class Spirochaetia; order SZUA-6; family CAZLRN01; genus CAZLRN01. The sequence goes on along the minus strand of CAZLRN010000049.1, from coordinate 9,455 downwards.
AATCGGTTTGCCTTTCTTACCTTTTTTGATCACTCGCAGCTCTCCCGTACCCACGATATACATACGGTCTCCCGCATCGCCCTCTGAGCAGAGTACTTCGTTGGCTTTGAGTGAAATGGGCTTCATCTTTTCTTTGAGTATCGTGAGACACTGCTCATCGAGAGACGCGAAGAGGCTCACGTTTTTCAGGACGTTGTCCAAACGAGCCGTCTTTCCCATATTATGATCCTCCTCGTAATGCGTCTAGAGCCACTTCCGCTTGGCTATGGCCTCTGTTGTTTCTAGTATCTTTTCGTCCGACACGATCACGGTGCTCTCTAAAATGCGTGACACTGGGCTGGGCACATCCTCCGAATTGATGCATCCCGGGGGGCCATCTAGCCAGTCGTAAAACCGTTTTGTGATCTCAGAGGCGATATGGTGGCCTATGCCCTGGCTGGAAGGAGCCTCTTCGACAATGACCACGGTGCCGGTCTTTCTTACAGACTCGCCAATGCAATCGTAATCTATTCCTGGCAGATCAACGGTTCGCAAATCGATTATTTCAGGATTAACATCCACGGATTTCAGCCGATCACTGAGACCGGTGAGTCGCTCCGATAAGGAGCTATAGGCAATCATCGTCACATCGCTTCCTTCTACAGTCACACGGGCCTTGCCGAAAGGGATGTGATAGTCGAGATTGTTTTTTGGGACAGGAAAGCTCTGTTTGTAGAGCGAGTGATGCTCGATTATGAGAACGGGATCGAGACTGCGCATAGCCGTGTTGAACATGCCGATGTAATCGAAGGCGTTGGAAGGGGCCACGATCCGCCAGCCGGGGAAGAGTGAGAAGAGACCTACCGGATCCATCGAATGCTGGGCTCCGTAGCCGCATCCGGTGGCGATCCGCGTTCTCGCGACGAGAGGTATATCGGTGTGACCACCGTACATGTACCTTGCCTTGCCGATCTGGTTGAAGACCTGGTCGGCAGCAACGAGTGTGAAATCGGGAAACATTATCTCGACGATCGGAAGCAGGCCGGACATCGCAGCACCGCCGGCCAGCCCCGTGAAGCCGGCCTCGGAAATCGGTGTATTCAATACACGCTCAGGGTACTTTGCCGGAAGCCCTTTCGTAGCGCCGTATGCGCCGCCGCCGAAGTTGGCGACCTCCTCGCCGAGTACAAAGACCCGCTCATCCTTTTCCAACCACCGCCCTGTCACGGCTGATATGGCATCAGAGTAGTTGACGTGTTCAAACTCCTGGAAGCTCTCAATCTCACTGTAGTCCAATTCCCGGAGCTCCGCCCCGCTGCTGCGCAGACCCTCCAGCGCAGTCTCCGGCCCCGGCCAAAGCCCCCTCTTTACCTTTGGCTGATCACCGCCGAAGGTGCAGAATGCCACAGCCTTGGCTACACAATTCTGAGCAAGGGACCGTATCGCCTCGGCGTCGCTTTCGGAGAAGAGGCCGCTGGCGATGGCAGCCTTTGGAAAAATCTTCAAGGCATCTTTTTCCAGCATCTGTGCTTCTTCCTCTGGATCACGGTAGCCATAGGCGCTTCCTGGCTGGTCTCCGGCGTGATGGTACCGCCTGTAGCATCGAATCTCGACGAGAAACGGCGCGCCTCCCCCTCGTACCTGCCGGGCTGCATCCTTAACGGCTCCGCATACGGCTGCTACATCATCGCCGTGCACGATGCGTCCGTTCATTCCGTAACCGTTGGCTCTGACTGAGAGATCCGTCACTGCCGTGGCGTTTTTGGTATGGGTGGCAACGGCGTAGAGGTTGTTCTCTATTATGTAGATAATCGGAAGCCTCCATAGGCCGGCGAGATTGCATGCCTCGTGAAATGATCCCTGATTGACCGCCCCGTCTCCAAAAAAGCAAAGCACGAGGGCTTCGCTTTTTCTGTATTTGGCGGAGAATGCAGCCCCTGTAGCTACGGGAATGCCGCCACCTACGATTGCACTCGTGCCGAGGATGCCCGCCTCGGCAAATCTCAGGTGCATCGATCCGCCTCTCCCCCCGCAGTAGCCCGGCGCAAGTCCCATAATCTCCGCGAGTGTGCGATTGACGACTTCCTGTGCTTCTTCGGGAAAGGGTTGAGTAAGAGGATCCCAAGAATCCTCTAAAACGTATTCAAGCGCCTTAGCTAGAAACTGGTGGTGCGCCCTATGGGAGCCGCAGATCATATCTTCCCGCCGAAGCGCTGCAATGGACGCCGTAGCCACCGCTTCTTGTCCGACACTCGAATGCACCGGTCCCCAGACACAATCCGCGTTTTTGAGTTGCAGAAGATTATTCTCGAACGTGTTGATCAGATGGGTCTCGAAGAGAATCCTCGAAGCAAGGGATGCACCAAGGGATTCAACGTCTCCTGGCTCGGAAATCCAGGTCTGCCAATCAAAATCGAGGCTCAGGTTGCGTTTCTTCAAGGTGTTTCCCTTAGTTCGCAAACCTCTCCGTCGGGACCGTAGAAATATACGATCCACACATCGGGTCGGAACTCCAGGGGTTCGCCGAAAAATGTCATACCCATTTTCCTGAGCCGAGAGTAATCTGCGCGGACATCCTGAGAGGTAAAGCCCAGATGAATCAAGCCATGATCCGCCTGTCGGCGCTTTGGAGGCAATGGCCGACCTCGAGGATCCTGGTACTCGAAGAGCTCGAGCATGGCCCCTCCAGATTGCAGATGAGCGATTCGGGCTCTGCAGCCGGGCATGCCCGTGATATCACCCAGACCCATTTCTGGGGGACACTCGATGATTCTGACGACCTCGAGGCCCATCACATCTCGGTAAAAGGCGATTGAGCGCTCGAGATCGGCGACACTCAGGGCCACGTGCTCGAGTGAGTGCTTGTCGATACTTGTCATTTACGGCATAAAATGTATCAATATCCCCTGCTATTGTCACCCAAAACGTTGATTCTGCATCAGGATGGCGCCCCAGACGAAAGTCACGAAACCGTTTTCGCCCGATCGCTCCAAACGATAGCTACGCAGGAGGCCAGAACCAGGAAAACTCCCAGCAGCTCGAAAAAACCGAGAGGCTCGCCAAAGAGAAGAATCCCGATGAAGACGTTTAGTACCGGAGTTATCAAACCGAGAAGGGAACCTGTTGGTATCGAGAGCTTTCCAAAGCCCCAGTTCATCAGCAACTGAGCGAGCGTAGCAAAGACGCCTATCGCCAACAAAATGGCAATACCCGTCATGCCAACCTTTGTAGTTGTCATGTTAGCCGGAACAACGACCAACCAGAAGCCGATGAGGCACTGGGACATGTAGATGGAATAGCTCGAGTCGGTGGTGGTCAGTCGCTTGACGCATACCAAGGCATGACCGCCGATGATGGCCCCCGTAAAGGCTAGCAAGGTCCACACATCCACAACCAGCATGTTTGTCTGCTCTTCGTAGGTCAGAAGTGTGATGCCTATCAGGGCAGAGACCATGAACGCCCAGACAAAGGGTTTGACTCTTTCTTTGAGAAAGATCATGCCTCCAATGGTGGCGAAGACGGGATAGGTAAAGCTGATTACCGTCCCTTTTGCGATGCCCAGTTTTACAATCGCCAGATAGAAGAGCACGACGCTGATACCGCCCAGAAATCCCCTAAGAAAGAGAACGAGGCTGTTGTGGTAGTCAAGCCTGATCTGGCGGAAAAGCGCCATAGTGCCAAGGATGAAAACACCCACGATAAACCGATAGAAAGCGGTCGTGAAGAAGCTTATCTCTCTTGCATAGACGATCAGCGTTGCCATGATCGAGAACATCAGGCTGGATGCGATCATCTGTACAACGCCTCTTCCATACTGTCCCATTTTCATACGGCTAAAGCTCCGGTTTTTCCCACGAATTGCTCTTTTCGGAGCGAAATATCGCCAGCAGGACAGCTGTGTTTTTCAGAGCGTCCTCCAGTGAGACCGGGACCTCGCCTTCTCCCAGCACGGCCCTCGAAAACTCATCGCCCTCTATCGTATACTGATTGCAAATCGGCAACTCTTCTCTCTTTGCCTGATTCAAACCTTCGATCTGGTCGTCAATAAATATCCGGCAGGGTTGGTCAGGAGGTGCGTTGAAGGGAATCTCTATTTCAATGCGCTTTTCTGTGCCGAAGAATATCATCTTCTGATATCTTACGAGCTGGGTCGATGAGGTAAAGGTTGCATGCCCCGATGGAAAATCCAAGATAACCGACGCTAGCCTGTCGATCTTCATTTCCGGGTCCCGTTCGATCAGCGACACGACTCGCCGCGGCTCCTCCCCAAAAACAAAACGTGAAGTGGTCACCGGATAGCATCCGATATCCCAGATGCTGCCACCACCGATGTCGAAGATATTCCTGATGTTTTTGGGATCTCGGTTGAAATAGCTGAAAAAGCCTTGGATCGCCTTTAGCTCACCGATGGCTCCCTCTCTCACCAGCTTCAGCGTTCGAAGCCATTGAGGGTGGTTCTTGACCATGAAGGCTTCTCCGGCCTTTACTCCGGTACGATCTCGAACCTCTATGAGTTTCTTTGCATCCTCGATTGTCAGCGCTATGGGCTTTTCGCACAGTACATGCTTCCCTGCCTCCATGCACTTGATGGACCAGGATACGTGGAGATGGTTGGGCAGAGGATTGTATATTGCTTCGATCTCATCATCCTCGAGAAGCTCTTCATAGGAGCCGTAGTATTTTGGGATGTTGAGAGCCCGGGCCGCCTTTTTGGCTTTCTCAAGGTCTCTCGATGCAATAGCTGCAATGCTTGTCAGCTCGCCCGCCTGCATGGCCGGCAAAACCCGCTGCAATCCAATGTTGGCGGTGCTTATGACCCCCCATTTTACTTTTTTAGTCATGTCTCACCTCCTGGCATTTCTCTATTTAAAATCCTACTATAAAAATAGGAGCCACACTCCAGTATGGATCTTAGAGACTCGAGTTGTTAAGGACCAGGCTAAAGAGAAATATCGTAACAATTCCTACAAGATCTGCCACAGAGAACAGGGCACTCTCGTGTCGAGCGAGATGAACGGAGGTGATTCCTGTTGCTACCGCCACCGTGTGGGCGCAGAGACAGATCAGGAATGAGAGGCCTTTGGAAGTCCTCGATTCAGTCACCTCTATATTCAGTTCGTCTGCTATATTGAAAGCCTTACTCCTTTACGAGGGTCTCTTCAGCCACCGCCTCATCGAGCTCGATTCCGAGGCCGATGTCTTCGGGTGGTAGCAGGTAAACGCCCTTATCGGTTTTCTCATCCCGAATCATCGGCTTTTTAAAGAGTTGCGTCGAAAACTCGTGCAAAGGGTTGTCCTTTAGAAAGTATTCGATCCACATGATATCAGAAAAGGCCGCAGCCACGTGGATGTGAATCACCTGAAGGGCGTGGGGAGAAATCGGAACATTGTAGGCTCTTGCCATATCCGCGATTTTCAACCACTGAGTGATCCCACCGACCGTATGGGCATCGGGTTGGATGATGTCTACAGCTTCTCTGTCCATGAGAGCTCTGAACTCCAATGGGCTGGCGTGTTGCTCTCCGCCCACGATGAGTGTGTTGCCGGATCGTTCTCGAACGCGTGAGTAGCCATCTACCTGCTCGGACGGAACGGGCTCTTCGAGCCAGTAGACGTCAAAGGGCTCCCATTTTTTGAGCTGTTCGACTGCTGTCTCGACGTTCCAGGTTCCATTAACATCGACCATGAGTTTAACATCCGGTCCCACCGCCTCTCGTACCGCTTTGACTCTTTCGGTAGCCTCATCGAGGGATACCGCCGTGAGAGATCCTCGGATCTTGACCGCCCTGTGGCCCTGACCGACATACTGCGCGGCCTGTCGCGCTAGTTCCTCTGCAGACATCTGATGGGCGGTGTTGGCATAGGTGGGAATGCGATCCCTTCTGCCACCGAGCAAGTCACACACCGGCACTCCGAGTGCTTTGCCCTTGAGGTCCCAAAGCGCGAAATCGATGGCGGCAAGGCATCCCAACACTATGCCCTGGCGTCCCAACCTGGAGACACCGCCGTAGCCTCCGTACATTCGATTCCACAGCTGCTCTATCAGCAGAGGATTCTCACCAATGATTGCGCTTTTGAGAATGCGCCGGATCAGTGTCGCGCTTATATCTCCAGTGGAACCTTGGGGAGTCACCCGGGCGCGGGTAAAGCCCCGACCGACTGGCCCCTCGTCGGTGTGTACTTCCACCACCAGGATTTCGCTTCCTACCGCAAAGTCCATGAGTCCCTTTTTGCTCTCGTAGCGTGTTACGGTGACGTCTGTAATTTTCATTTCCCTCTCCTCTTGTCAATAAAAATCGGTTATTCAAAAACAGGCTACTTTTCAATCTCAAGCCAAAGGATAGCTTCCGAAGTCGTGTGTCGCCTGGCGCATCGCCCTGTAATTTTCCAGTTTAGCGCCAGGCGGAATCACGTTGCTGGCAGCGAGAACAAGCCCGCCTCCCGCAGCTGCCTGATAAATCGCACTTTTTACCTCTTCGCGTACGTCAACGGGAGATCCGGTCAGGAGGGTTTCTGTGTTGACGCCGCCAAAAAAACAGAGACGGCTGCCGTACCGTTCCTTGAGCCGGCCCATGTGCATTCCGATATTTCGCTGGATCCCGTGCCAGCCGTCGATACCGATCTCCACCAGGTCGTCCAGTACATCCCAGAGATTTCCATCGGTATGTTTGATGAAATAGCCTCCCAGTGCGTGAATAGCTTCACACTGTCTTCGAATGCCCGGAAGAACAAACTTCCTGAACAACTCTCCTCCCATGATCGGGCCGCGATTGTCAGAATAGTCGTCTGTTGTCATGATACCATCGACGCCGGCATCTAGCATGGCTTTGAAGTAGGCAATGGAGCGGTTGACGTAGACGGCAATCGCTCTCTCCACAAACTCAGGGTCCGTGGCCATTTTAACGAGAAACTCCTCCATGCCGACGGTTTGCTGCCAGGGAAAGGTTCCGTCGAGGGGGGTTCTGGCAATAACAAAGTGGGTGTCACCAATCTGGCGAACTACAAATCGAATCGCCTCCAGCACCGAGGGATCAACCTCGAAAGGTTCATCTGGATCCGGGAGGTCATCGATGCTCATTTCTGGAAAATGACGAGGTATAATGATGTTTCCGGAGTCGGGATTACAGTGCACCTCCTGTCCCTGCTCGTCGATCCATGAGTACTCCCCGGTCATCTTTGGGGGACGGTACCTTTTGGCAGCCGGCACTACTGGTACTCGAACATAATCCCACTGCAGCGCCCTGGTGATTTCTACGTGAACATCGCAGTAGTCTTTGACAACTTCATTACGTCTGCCGTTCCAGACAGCCTGGATTTCCCGCCATCCTGCATTGAAAAGAACCGGGCGACCAAGAATCTCTTCGACGAGCTCCCCTGCCACCTGGTTTTCGCCGGTAGGCACGCGGTCCGGTTCCTCGTGTCTGAGAGCTGAAATCACTCTGTCCTTTGGTCGCATTTTCACCCTTGTGCTTAAAGACGATAAGAGAGTTATAGCAGATATAGACTTCATAGGAAATATCATGGTACCGTCGACGGCGAGATCGGATAGAGAGGCGAGGGCTCGGTACTATGGCAGATAGAAACCAGATGGATGGCAAGAACAACCGTTATCCTGGGATGATGAGGATCGAGCAGCGCTTTACAGCCCCTCGCGTTGTCGATCTAGAGACTGCGATTCATGATGAGCTGCTTCGCATGGATCTATCGAGCAAAGCCAGGAGTGGTGAGTCCGTTGCCGTCCCCGTCGGAAGTCGGGGTGTGGGAAATATCGCCTCGATCATAAAGATTTTAGTGACTGAACTCGAGGGCTACGGTTTCGAGCCGTTCATCGTTCCTGCGATGGGCAGCCATGGCAGAGGCACTGCGGAGGGACAGAGGAAGATCATCGAAAGCTACGGCGTAACCGAGGAGTTTGTCGGAGCTCCGATTCGCTCCAGCATGGAGGTTGTAGAGGTTGGCAGAACAGAAGACGGCGTTCCGGTGTATTTTGATAAACACGCCTACGAGGCCGACCATACTATTGTGGTCAATCGTATCAAGCCTCACCCGGAGTTCTTCGGACCTACAGAGAGCGGGTTGTTGAAGATGCTGCTAATCGGATTGGGAAAGCACAGAGGGGCCGAGGCTTATCATCGTGTGATTACACATTTTGGATTCGAACACCTCATTCGAACCGGAAACCGGGTTGTGCTCGAATCCTGCAATGTGCTCTTCGGCCTGGCGATTGTCGAAAACCAGATGCACGAGACCGCGCTGATCGAAGCGATCGAGCCTGAGCGGTTGTTCGAACGGGAACCCGAGCTTCTGGCAAAGTCAAAGAAATGGATGGCGCAGATTCCCTTTGCCGACGTCGATTTGCTCATCGTAAACGAGATGGGTAAAGACATCTGCGGTAGCGGATTCGATACAAACGTCGTCGGCAGAAAGCGCTATTTCCATAAGGCTGCCGAAGACGAGACCCCGAAAATACGGCGCATCTATGTTCGTGACCTGACGGACGAGACCCATGGAAACGCCATCGGCATTGGGTTCGCCGAGTTTGCGCTGAGTCGGGTCATCAGGAAGATGGACCGGCAGGCGACCTATATCAACTGCATCACATCCGATGACTTGGCGGCGGGATCTATACCGATTCATTTCGAAACAGATCGCGAGGTGCTGGATGCCGCGCTATCAACGATCGGCCGGGAGACACCGGCTGAGGCGCGGGTGATATGGATTCGCAACACCCTCGAATTGCAGCAGATGCTCGTATCGGAGGCCTATAGAGAAGAAGTCGAAAGCCATCCCGATCTGTCCATTGTCGGCGAAGTGCGGGATCTCGCGTTCGACTCAGAGGGATTTCTTATTCCGGTTCCGGAGTGGTAGAGGCTTAATCCGCATATGATGGAGATTGCTTATGTTTCTGAGAAATGCGGACTAGAGCTCCAATACCTGCTTCAAAGCCACGGGCTCGAGTCGAAAGGAAGAGCCCCTTCCCTCGAGAAAGTGATGGGCCTCCAGCAGATGCCTCGATAGCTCGCTGTAGCAGATGCTCCTCTCACTTTTTTTATGTTTCACGGTGGCCGTTATCTTTCGAAAGATGCCGTCTTCGAAGGGGCAGGGCAAAAAGCCTCGCGCTTCATCGACCTTTACAAGCCATTTCTCGTCAACGGTCGTCGGCTCCCCGAGCCCCTTTCTGCCTTCGGTGAGCAAATGCGACATCTTTTCGGAGACCTCTTCGAAACTCAGGTTTAGAGATTCGAATCGCTCTTCGTCAGACTCGATGATATCAACGAGGGGTCTGTGGTCATCCCCCATGAAACCATCGGCTGTAATCTCGCCTGGAACCATGTTTTCCTGAGCTCTTTGCAACTCCGGAGACATCTTCATAGCCTTTTTCCCCCAAGCCTGTTCCGCATATCCGTCATATCGTTGGCTGCGCCCACAACCCAAACAATTTGGCCCATTTTTATATGCAGCCAACTACTTGCTCC